>CAZIAH010000019.1:0-45751 GCA_964537715.1 uncultured bacterium
AATGCTTGTACAAACTCAGGCATTGCAAAAAGGCCGATTCTTTTGGTACTTTTCTTTAAAGAAAAGTACAGAATACTATTTGAGTATAACATAACTGCTTGCAGAATTAAAAATAATTGAATGATTTTGACCAGACACTTATAGGAAAAAGATAAACAAATGGAAATCGTGAATTTCCTCTTTGGAGCATCGGGTCAGGACTGGATTCGTTTTGTTATTTTCCTGTTCGGCCTTTTCGGATTTGTCGGGCTGGCCGAAGTAACGAGAGCCAAACTGGGATGGTCGGCAGAAGTCACCAGAAAACTCGTTCACATTCTTGTCGGAACACTGGTTTTTTTTACGCCATACGTATTCGAAAGCAACCGGCCCCTGATCTGGCTGGCCCTCCTTTTTATCGCGATCAATTATTTGAGTGTGCGGTCGGATTCGCTAAAGGGGATGCACAGCACCGAAAGAATCAGTCTCGGAACCGTATTCTATCCGGTTACCTTTCTTGTTTTGACGATCACCTGCTGGCAGAACCACAAAGTGATTCTCATGCTTTCCATGCTGATTCTGGCATGGCCGGATGCCCTGGCTGCCATCGTGGGCGAAAATCTCAAACATCCGCACGAATACCAGTGGACCTCGGACAAAAAATCAATAGAGGGATCGCTGACCCTGTTTGTCAGTACGTTTCTGATCATTACCGTACTGCTGCCTTTAATTGGCCATATCGACGGATTGACGGTTTCTCCACTCAATGCGATATGGATCGGAGCAATCGTAGCCCTGATTGTCGTCCCCCTGGAAGCCCTCTCGGTACAGGGATCAGATAACCTGTCTGCACCGCTGGGAGCGGCGTTTATTTTATACTATATGGTCACGCACGGACATGAGGACAACATCCGGTTGTCCGCGGGGATCGGTCTGGCCCTTCTCGTTGCTGTCGCTTCGGTCCGGTTCAAATTTCTGACAGTCAGCGGAAGCGCCGGTACCTTTCTGTTGGCCGCAGTGATCTTTGGCATAGGCGGATGGCGCTGGTCTGTCCCGATTTTATCCTTCTTTCTTTTATCGAGTCTCCTGTCGAAAATCGGTAAAACGTATAAAGCACAGTTCGAACTAATTTTCGAAAAATCGAGCCAGCGGGATCTGAGCCAAGTACTTGCCAACGGAGGGCTCGCCGGATGCATGATGATCGGTGATGTCTTTTTTCCAAACGGACTCTGGTACGGTCTTTATCTCGGAGCAATTGCCGCGGTTAATGCAGACACCTGGGCCACTGAAATCGGCATCTTCTCTAAAATACCGCCAAGATCGATACGTAATTTCAGAACCGTACCTCATGGAACTTCCGGCGGTATTACCCTGCTTGGCCTTCTCAGTGCTCTGATCGGTTCGTTTCTCATCGTGCTCCTCGGATCATTTTCCGCTCCGCCCGGATTGGATCTGGTTATTTTCGGTCGGGTTTTTTGGATGATTGTGTTCGGCGGATGGATCGCCTCCCTGATCGACAGCCTGTTAGGAGCCACCATCCAGGCGCAGCACCGATGTCCGGTATGCGATAAAATCACGGAAAAAAAACGCCACTGTCGGGGAGAAAAAACAGAGCACGTTTCAGGACTGTCCTGGTTGAACAACGACTGGGTCAACGGACTGTGTTCGCTGAGCAGTGTCAGCCTCACTTTAATGGGGATATTTTTTTTAAAAATTTAAATTGATATTCAAACTTCAACAAACAGGAGGAAATCTATGTCAACAATTATTGATGTGCAAGCTCGTGAAATTCTTGATTCCCGCGGCAATCCGACTGTCGAGGTGGACGTGGTTCTGGAAAGCGGCATCCTCGGACGTGCAGCCGTTCCGTCAGGAGCCTCCACCGGGGAACATGAAGCAGTCGAACTCCGGGACGGAGATAAAAAACGTTTTCTTGGCAAGGGCGTTAGCCAGGCCGTGACCAATGTGAACGAAACGATTGCTGAAGAAATTATTGGTAAAGATGCCGTGCATCAGGCAGACATTGATCAGATACTGATCGAACTGGATGGAACACCGAATAAATCCAAGCTGGGCGCGAATGCGATATTGGGAGTTTCAATTGCTGTGGCAAAAGCCGCTGCCGATTACTCCGGCCTGCCGCTCTACCGGTATATCGGAGGTACGGGCGCCCGTATTTTACCGGTTCCCTGTATGAACGTATTGAACGGCGGCGCACACGCGGACAACAGCGTCGATCTCCAGGAATTCATGATCGCTCCGATCGGTGCGCCCAATTACAAAGAAGGCTACCGGATGGCTGCCGAGGTCTACCATCATCTGAAAAAAGTGCTGAAAGAACAAAATTATACAACCGGTGTCGGCGACGAAGGCGGCTTCGCACCGAATCTCAAATCCAACGAAGAAGCCATTCAAGTGATTTTGAAGGCGATCGAAAAAGCCGGCTATACTCCGGGTGACGATCTCTTTCTCTGTCTCGATCCGGCGGCAAGTTCGTTCTACGACACAGCGAAGAAACGATACATCCTGGCCTCGGAAAAGAAGGAATTGACTGCCGATGCAATGGTCGATTATTACTGCAAGTTAGTAGACAAATATCCCATTTTCTCCATCGAAGACGGGATGGCCGAAGATGACTGGGACGGCTGGAAAATCATGACCGACAAATTGGGGTCCAAAATTCAGCTCATCGGTGACGATCTGTTTGTTACCAATATCGAACGTTTGAAAATAGGTATCGAGAAAAAAGTGGCCAATTCCATTCTGATCAAGCTCAACCAGATCGGCACTCTGACGGAAACACTGGATACGGTTCAGCTGGCCGATATAAACGGATATACCTGGATGGTTTCCCACCGTTCCGGCGAAACCGAAGACACAACCATAGCGGATCTTGTGGTCGCCATCAGTGGAGGCCAGATCAAAACCGGTGCGCCCTGTCGGAGCGAGCGGGTCGCAAAATACAACCAGCTGCTCCGCATCGAAGAGGATCTCGGAGATTCTGCGATCTATTACGGAAAGCGCGTTTTGAAACATTAGAGAACTTCGTCTTCCCGATCTGTTCCGGCTGAGGACAAATCGAGGCGATACAAAGTTCATAAAATAAGAAATTCGAATATCGAAGCACGAAACAAATTGGAATGACCAAAATCCGAAATTCAAAGTAATATGACCTTGAAGACAGATCACTTGCTTTTGCAAAAAATGTGAGATCATTTGTTAAAAAATTAAAGAAGACCTTATCGAATATTGAGGATTGCAAACAACTCGTTCGTTCTTCTGGGTCAGTGGGAGCCAATTATATTGAGGCAAATGAGGCATTAGGGAAAAAAGATTTTATCATGCATATCAAGATATGCCGAAAAGAAGCCAAAGAGAGTCAATACTGGCTACGTTTAATCGATTTAGATGGTAAATCTGGGATAGAAGAAGAAAGAGAAGTATTAGCACAAGAAGCAAAAGAACTGACATATATATTCGGATCTATATTGCAAAAGAGTAAATGATGAAGCAAATGTTTGGATATTCAAATTTCGAATTTCTCATTTGTCTCGGATTTAGGATTTCAGATTTTAGAACAAAGATTTTTCATAACATAAAAACTTAAATCAAAATTTAAGATTATTACCAATACTTAGATACTCATGAAAAAAAAGTCACTCAAAAGAAGAAGGAAGAGGTGGATATTCGGTTTTATCGCCTTGCTGGTCCTCCTCTTCTTTCTATCGATTGGGAAACGCGGATTTATCCAGCATATTCGAATCAAAATCGAGCAGAACCGGTTGAAAAGAGAGATCGCCTCTCTCGAAAAAGAAAAGGAACTGCTTGAAGAAGAGAAAAAAAAGCTGGACAATCCCGAACATATCGAAAAAATCGCCAGGGAAAAATACGGGATGGCCAAGAAAAACGAGAAGGTCTATCACGTGGTCCCTGAAAAAAAAGAATCCGGGAAATAAGTTATGTGGAACGAAATTCGAAAAACATTTCTCGCCGGCCTGCTCACACTCGCTCCCATCACACTGACCATTTACCTTTTTTATCTGCTCTTCAAGTTCATGGACGGTATACTGAGAAACAATGTCAGCCAATTCCTGATTCACCGGTTTGGCCTCGATTTTTTCAAATCCCCTATTCCGGGATTAGGACTCCTTGCCCTGCTTCTGCTCATCTTTCTCACCGGCGCGATTGCGCGTAACTACATCGGGAAAAAACTGTTTTCGTTGGGAGACTACATCGTCACACAGATTCCGCTGATCAACCGAATCTATATTGCGATTCGTGAAATTAGCGAAGCAGTACTTTCCGAAAAGCGTGAGGTTTTTAAAAAAGCAGTATTGATCGAATATCCACGAAAGGGATTGTATTCCATCGCTTTTTTTACACAAGATACAAAGGGTCCGATCCGGGAGACGATGAAACAGGATACCGTCAGCGTCTTTCTCCCCACGGCACCCAATCCCACATCCGGGTTTCTCCTCTTTGTTCCCAAAAAGCACGTCATTGAGCTCAACATGAGCGTCGAAGACGCCATGAAACTGGTCCTCTCGGCAGGTTCGATCCATCTGAAAGACGGCAGAGGCATCAATCAGTTGTTTTCCAGCAAACAGAAAGCAAAGACAGAACCGAATATCCTCTCTCAAAACAGCGAGGACCCATCCAGTTGAGAGAAGCGGTTGCAAGACTATTTTTCTTCAACAGAGATCAAAATCGAAACTGGAAAAAATATATCTGCGGACTGCTTTTTGCCACATTCCTTGCAATCCATACGACAGTACAGACAGCGGAACAGGATTCGATTTACACAAACTACACACAAGGGTTGAACACGGAATTATGGGAATGGGGATTCGATTACGGCAGACCACTCTCTCCGGTTTATATTTTCGATATCGGCGGAACGTTGTCCTCTTCCCGTCTTCTTGTCGCTCCCAATCAGGACAAATGGAAAGACAAACACTTGCTTAACATGGGACTACAGCGTCTTTTCAATCCGAACTTCTCGGCCAGATTGTTGATTGACAGCTTTTTCCTTTCGGACAAACAATCCGGTTATCTCGATACGCTTCAAAATGACATCCAGACCCATTCTGTGGGACTCGGTGCTACTTACAAGAAAAAAGGACTATTCATTCCCTGTTCGATCAGTTTAAAAGAGGACCGAAGAATGGGACAGACAGACCGCGGAGTGAACACCAAAATCGGCCTGGATTACAGGAACTTCAAATTGGGAAGTTACAACAACGGACTGTACGCAGATTACGAAAAGGATCATCTTGACCAGAGAAACAATACAACATTCACTGTCTCCTATCTCTTCGACCGGCAATTTTATGAAAATACCAGCGACACGCTGAAAGCCAATGTCTATCATCAGCGGCGGGATTACTACATTTCCATGTCCGGGGACATCGAGAGCCGGACAGAATCTGGCCAGCACATCGAAAACAAGCTGACCTACTACATCGGTTCCGGAGTCTCTTGCTATTTTTACGGAAGACTGCTGAATCGCTCCCAAAGGTACAGCCAGATCACCGGTACAGAAAAAGGATTGAAGCGAATACGGACGGATTTCCAGGCAGAGGGAATGACCAGATTGATGTGGCACACATCCCTTTCCCGTACCACATTGGACTTTCGATACGCAAGTGAGGATCAGAAATACGAAAGCGGCCCGGCTTCCCTCTCTTCATCCAATTACGGTATTTCCACATTGATTGCTCCCGACAACCGGGGAACATACACAAATTTGAATATCAACACACAATGGCGGATTTCACACACGGATTCCCTGGGATTCTATGCCGGCATTCAACGATACCGGTACGATACCCCGGACCCGGAAAATTTCGATGACCGGGATGAATTGAGATACCGCTTTCAGATTTGGGAAATTCATACCTTCTCTCCCGAGCTCAGGCTGCGAACCTTGCTGAACCTTAACCTGCTTCATTTCGTATATATTTTTGGAGAAAGAAGCGCCGATAACAATTGGACACGCATTCTTCGCTTTAGCCCATCGGTCATCTGGACTCCTTCAAACAAAGTGAGAATAACACAGACGGCCGAGGTCCTCGTCAACACAGTGGACTTCGATTACGAAGCGCTGGATCCGACAGTGAAAAGTTATCTTTACAGGAAATTCAGCATCGAAGACTCGCTCCGTGTTCAATTATCGCCTAAAACATCCGTGCATCTATACTATGAATTCGAACTGGATGAAAATGGAAAATTTCTATGGAAGGACTGGCTTGAACAAAAATTGATAGATCGGAAAAATCAAAGTTTTTCCGTATATTTGAACTATACTCCATGGCGAAGTCTCAAACTCGTGTCAGGATACACGCTCTATTTCCGGCAAGGATACCGGTATGCAGTCGGATTGAACAGCGAACAGCAAAAAGAAATGACAATCGATTTCCGAAGTTTCGGGCCCACGCTGCGTCTGGAATATTTAGGGAAAAGACTTGTCCTTTTTATCAACGGAAACATCATCGGCACGAGAATTCTCGATCAAAAAAGACAGGTACTCACCCGGCTGGACCTGAACATGAGTTGGAAACTGTGAAGCGAAGAAAAAAATAAGACCACCATGAATCAAAAAGAATACAACCTCACCATTCCGAGTAAACTTGAAAAATTAATCGAAGTAGAAATGGCTGCGGAGAAAGTCGCCGCGGCTTCCGGATTATCCAGAGATCAAAGCAACAATATCGCCATTGCAGTTACCGAAGCAGTGGGCAATGCCATTGTGCACGGCAATCACAAAAACGCCAGAAAAAAGGTGCGCATTCATTTCCGGGTGACGAATAAGGCGATCACGGTCGAAGTCCAGGACGAAGGCAAAGGATTCAATCCTGCCAAACTGTCGAATCCCCTCAAACCCGAAAATATCATGAAAGAGAACGGTCGGGGAATTTTTATTCTCAAATCTTTGATGGATAGGGTTTCCTTCCACTTTTCTCCGGAAGGAACCACGATCCGAATGACGCTTAAAATCAGGAAACGAAACGCGTGACCCTGGAATACATGACATCGCTCTTCTATCTGATCTGCGGAATCATTCTGCTCCTTCTTGGCATCGTCATTTTCAGGGAAAACCCCCGTCAGCGGATCAACCGGGTCACCGGCGTGATGATGATCCTCGCCGGTACCGGACCCATTTTCGGTGCCTTCGGCCTTCTGTTGAGTCATGCATCCGCCACCCGGATCGATCTGGGATTTTTCCGAAAAGTGTTTCTGATCTGGGAATTCTTTTTCCCGCAGCTGCTTCTTTTCTCACTCTATTTCCCGAGGGAAAGCAAATGGATCAGGCGCCACGCATGGTTGCCGTTTCTGATCTTCCTCCCGCATTTGATCCATTTTGTCATCGTATTCATTTTCTCGAGCCCGGAACAGGTGCGTTCGATCATCGACCTTCAGCCCCTGGTCGAGCATTTCGGAGTTATCGCCCAGCCTGTTGTGATTCTCATGGGACTGGGTCTTCTTTTCTTAAGCCTGATTTATAAATTTCACACCAACTTTTTTGCGCTGATCAACCTGATCTATATCGTTCTCGCGATCATTCTGATGATGCTGGGTTATCGTCGCCTGACCAACCTCCGCATGAAAAAACAGGTGGGATTTGTTCTCTGGGGAATTCGTGTCAGTATGGGACTCTACGCCATTGCATTTATTTTCCCGGCCCTGAATCTCATTCACACCGGCCAGGCCATATCGCACCTGCTGACTTCCGGCGCCCTGCTCATCGGTGCGGGTTCCATTGCCTGGGCCATTATCCGGTATCAGTTTCTCGATATACGCCTGATCATCCGCCGGGGCTTGATCTTCTCTTTCACGTCCGCGCTGATTGTCGGACTCTACCTGCTCACCTATACACAGGGAAAGAAATGGATACAGGCGACCATGGGGATCGACATTCCGATTCTCGAAATCATTTTTATCATCCTGGCGTTGTTTGCATTTCAACCTATTTTCAATCTCTCTGAAAAAGTGTTTGATCGAATATTTCTGCGAGAACGTTCGGATTACCGGAATGTGCTTCAGGAATTAAGCCACAGCATCATGACGACATTCGATATAAACAAACTCGTGCAGAAAATCACATCGACCCTTCGGAAAGCCATGGCTCTCGAAAATGTCGAATTGATTCTGCCCAATCGCGACGGTACTTTCTCTCTCGAAACCGGCCAGACCCGATATCAGTGGAAACCCAACGAGGAATGGATCAAAATTCTTCAATCCAAAGAGGAGCCTACGGGATTCGATGAAATCTCCCTGCTCGTCAAAGACGACAAGTCCCTGGAAAAACTGAGAAAGCTGAATGCGTTCCTCATTGTCCCTTTGATTTACAGGGAAAATTTAAGCGGGATACTCATGCTGGGTGAAAAAACAACCAGAACGCATTTCACCGCAGAAGAGATGACCGTGCTTTCTGTGCTCTCCAGTCAGGCGGCCATCGCATTCGAGAACGCCCATCTGTATCAGGACATCCTCGAAAAACAGCGGATGGAAGAGGAGTTGCGTCTCGCCCGGGAAATTCAGCAGAATCTGCTTCCCAATATCTGTCCGTCCGGAGATTTCTTCGAACTGGTCGGATACAACCTGCCCTCCAAAGAGGTGGGCGGGGATTACTACGACTTCATTCCACTGACAGAGGGCAGAATCGGAATCGCCATCGGGGACATTTCTGGAAAAGGCATTCCGGCCGCCATTCTCATGTCCAATCTTCAGGCCACCCTCCGCATCTCGGCCAATCAGACAACCCGCTGTTCCGATGTGGTAAGTCAGGTGAACGGACAGATTTCAAAAACCACATCCATCGAAAAATTTGCCACATTCTTTTACGGCATTTTCGATTCAAAAACACGCACTTTCGAATATACCAACGCCGGCCACAATTATCCCATTCTGTGGAGAAAAAATGGATCGTATGATCTGCTCAAAGAGGGGGGATTGATCATCGGTGTTATCGAAAAAACCGAGTATCAAACCAGGGAGGTGCAGCTTCAAACCGGCGACACGCTTCTCCTCTACACGGACGGCATCACCGAATCGATGAACCCTTCCGGCGAAGAATTCGGAGAGGAGCGTCTCCTGAACTGTCTGGCCAGAATGGAGCACGGCAGCGCTCAGGGAATCCTCGAAAACGTGCTCACCGAAGTGACCGCATTCTCCCAGGGCGATTTATACTCCGACGATCTGACCCTCGTCGTCCTTCGGGTAAAATAGACTCAATGAAGAAACCGAATTTAAAAGGTCTTTCCAGAAACGAGCTGTTGGAGTTCGTGACCGGGCTGGGGGAAAAACCGTTTCGCGCTTCCCAAATCTGGTCGTGGATCTATCAAAAGGGTGTAAACGATTTTGACGTGATGAGCAACATCAGCCGGCCGCTCCAGGCCAGACTGAACGAATCCGCCGTGATCGGGACGCTCCGGTTGGCGGACAAACAGATCTCACCTGCGTCAAAGACGATCAGATTCCTGTGGGAATTAGAGGACGGCAAACGCGTCGAATCCGTTTACATTCCAGAGTCAAAGCGGCGCACCATCTGTATCTCGAGCCAAGCGGGCTGTGCCCTGAAATGCGGATTTTGCGCCACAGGCAAGATGGGATTTCAGCGCGATCTGACACCCTTTGAAATTGTCGATCAGGTTCTCGGCATCCGCCGCGAAACCGGCGAACAGCCCACCAACCTCGTGGTCATGGGCATGGGCGAACCGTTTTTGAATTACGACAATGTGATCAAAGCGTTGACCATTATCAACGACCGCGAAGGCATTGCCGTCAGCCACCGGAAAATCACCATTTCGACTTCGGGAATCATTCCGCAGATTCAGAGATATACGCGGGAGAATCAGCCTTTCCAACTGGCCGTTTCTCTGAACGCGACCACCGATGCGCTCCGCTCCAGACTCATGCCTATCAACAAAAAATATCCCCTTTCCGATCTGCTCAGAGCAGTGGCGAACTATGTACGCAAGAGCAAAAAACGGGTGACATTCGAGTATGTGCTTTTAAAAGGGGTAAACGACACCGACGAAGACGCCCGCCGGCTCTTGAAACTGCTCAGCCCGATTTCCTGCAAAGTCAATTTGATCGCCTACAATCCGACCTCAGACAAGTACCAAACCCCGGACGAAACATGGATTAAAACCTTTGCCGACCTGATTCGTCCGCTCTGTGCACCCGTGACACTGCGTTTGAGCAAAGGCGACGATATCCGCGCCGCCTGCGGGCAATTGGCAGGTGGAAAAAATGAATCACGCTGATATATTTTTGGAATTCACCCTTCAGGGTTTCATTGTATGAAAGGCTGAAGCCTGAATTCCCACTGAATACTCCTGCCATTGCGAATTACCATCTCCGTCCCAAGCCTGTCCCCGTTTTTATCGGGGATCTACTTGGGACGGAATACATGAAAAAAAAGTAGATTTTCGCAAATCATCTTGTTATATTAACAAATAATTCCACATCCTTCATACTACACTGAATTCTGTTTAATTAATTGTTCGCTTCAGAAAAATTGGACGTTGCTTCAATGGTTGGGAGCAGAGGCTCCGCAGTTGTATGACCTTGATTAGAGAGATCTAAAAAAGTTATTTCAAATGCCAAATTTACTTGAAATCACCGGTGATGATATAGCACAGCTTAACGATACAGACCTTCGAAAATTGATCGGTTTGTTGTGCGAAGCGGATTATCGTTCTGCAGGATTACCTACAAAAGGAATAACTTGGGGTGGACATCAAGATGCTCGTGACGATGGATTGGATGTTGTAGTACGAGGTGAGACGCCACCTCCTCCAGACAGCTTTGTTCCAAGAAATATAACAGGCTTTCAGGTAAAGAAAACTGACATGCCCAGAGCAGAAATTCTCAAAGAGATGCAGCCTAATGGTGTTTTGCGACAGGAAATTAAAACTCTTATTCAGAAAAGTGGAGCATATATCATTGTCAGTTCAAGCGGATCCACAACCGACACAGCTCTAAGAAATCGTATTGATGCAATGAAAGAAGCCATTATAAATGAAAATGATCATCAACATCTTTTCCTTGATTTTTTAGATCGTGGGCGTGTTGCAACCTGGGTACGCTCACATCCATCTTTGATGCTATGGGTCCGCAATAAAATAGGTCGTCAGTTAAATGGATGGCATCCCTATGAAAATTGGGCAAATACTCCGGGAGGACTCGAGGAAGAATATCTTTTAGATGAGGGATTAAGACTGCATGATGGAACAAGATTTAAAGATAAAGGGATGTCTGTTGAGGATGGTTTGAAAAAGCTCAGATCTATCCTTTCTCTTCCTGGTACATCTGTTCGATTAACCGGATTATCTGGTGTGGGTAAAACTCGGCTGGTTCAGGCAATTTTCGATGAAAGAATAGGAGAACAGGCTCTTAATCGTTCTCAAGCATTTTACACTGATATATCTCATAACCCAAATCCTGACCCAAAAACATTTGCTGAACAACTTATTTCAGATAAAACGAGGGGTATACTAATTGTCGATAATTGCCCTCCTGATTTGCATCATCGATTGACACAAACCTGTTCTGAAACTCATAGCACTGTTAGTTTGTTAACAGTCGAATATGATATTCGTGATAATCTTCCAGAAGAAACAAGTGTATATAAACTTGAACCGGCTAGTAAAGAAATTATTAAAAAATTGATAAAAAAGCGCTTTTCGCATATTAGCCAAGTTGATGCAGAAACAATTGCAAACTTCTCAGGGGGAAACGCACGTGTAGCTATTGCTCTTGCCAATACAATACAAAAAGGCGAAACTTTGTCAAGTTTTCGTGATGAAGAATTATTCGAAAGACTTTTCCAGCAACGGCATGATTCAAATGAAAATCTACTCATTTCAGCAGAGGTATGTTCGCTTGTTTACTCATTTGAAGGTACAGATACTAATTCAAATAAATCAGAGCTAAATTTCTTAGCATCACTTGTTGGCAAAACAGGTTTAGAACTATATCGAGATATCAGTATACTTAAGGAACGAGATTTAATACAATCGCGAAGCGTGTGGCGGGCTATTCTCCCACATGCCATCGCAAATAGACTTGCCAAACGTGCACTTCAATCTATACCCCGGGAAACACTTGTAAAAGCTTTTCTCCGTAATGGATCGGAGAGATTGATAAAATCATTTACACGTCGTCTTAGCTATCTACACGACTGTACTCCAGCAATTGAGATAGTCAATGATTGGTTGGCACACGATGGTTGGCTTGGAAAAGAGAATTGTAATTTCAATGCTTTTGGTATGGAGGCATTCAGAAACATTGCCCCAGTATCACCAGAAAAATCGTTGGAAGCTATTGAATACGCTGCAAATGGAGATAAAGGAAGCAAATTTACTTCCAGAGATAATGAGCAATTTTATAAATTTGTACAACTTTTACGACACTTAGCCTACGAGCCCGAGTTATTTGAAAGAAGTGTGAATCTTATAATTCGCTATGCTCTTTCGGAAAACCCGGAAGAAAAATATAATTCCACACGAAGTATTCTTAAATCTCTTTTTTATTTATATTTATCCGGTACTCATGCCCCAGTTGAAACAAGAGCTAAGATCATTGAAGAGTTAGTGGATTCTAAAGATAAGGATAAGCAGGAATTAGGACTTTCGCTTTTAGATGCATCACTGGAAACATGGCACTTTAGTTCATCTCATGAATTCGATTTCGGAGCAAGATCAAGAGATTTTGGTTATCAGCCAACAACTCGTAAAGAAGTCATCTATTGGTATGAAACATTTATAAGTATTTGCACGCGCCTTGCTCTCTCAGGTCAACCAATAGCCCTTAAAGCAAAAAAAATCCTATCCGATAATCTTCGAGGCTTATGGACAATTGCTGGTATGTATGAAGCATTGGAAAATTCAATCAGTATAATTCACAAACAACAAGCATGGAACGAGGGTTGGATCTCTGTACGTGGAATAATAAGATATGACAGTAAGAATTTCGAAAAAGAAATCCTAGAAAGATTACATAGGATAGAAAAATTTTTAAAACCTAATAATCTTTTAGAACGTGCGCGTACTTTTGCTTTATCAAAAGAACATCACACCTTTGATCTAATTGATGATTTTACTGATAATGAAGACACATCCTCCGGCTTGAGGCGAGTGGAAGAAACTACACGTAAAATTGGCGCTCAAGTTGCGCAAGACCTTGATACGCTAAATACTCTTTTGCCAGAACTTGTTTCAACATATAATTCGCGGCTTCATGATTTTGGCAGAGGACTAGCAAATGGTAGTAATAATAAACAGGAACTTTGGCAAATTTTATATGCTCAACTTGAAAAAACACCTTATGATAATCGACAGATCAATGTGCTCTTAGGATTCCTATCGTCATGTGCGGATAGTGATCCTGAATTTTATAACTCAACACTTGATAATTTGGTAAGCGATAATTTACTTGGTGAATGGTTCCCAATTTTTCAAACAACATCAACTATAGATAAACGAGGTGTTGAACGTTTACATAAAGCACTAAATATAGGTAAAGCAAAGATATATACTTATAAACATATCGCTTGGGGGCGTACTCATGAATCCATTAATGATGATGATCTATCGGATCTTTTAAAGAAAATACTTACCAAAGAAGAAGGAATTAATGTTGTAATCGAAATCCTGCAAATGAGATTTCATAGACCAAAAGGAAAATCAGAAGAGTACTCCAAAAATTTGATTATAGTAGCACGTAAGGTACTTTCGATGTATTTGTTCTCTGATGAATCTAAGAGACATAGCAATATAGATTATGAATTAGCGCAAATAGCCAGAGTATGCCTTAAAGGTAAAGAAAGCATCAAAACTGCCACAGAAATTTGCCAACACCTTATAGAAGCAATAATTGATAATCGTATTTTAGAATCTGACTATCCTCGCTTAACGAGCGTCCTTGCCAGCACTCAGCCATTCGTGTTCTTAGATATTTTCGTAGAAAATGATAAAATGAAAAATTATCATCGTATAAGAATGTTTTCTGATGCATTAAGCCGAATCTCTGATGATGATCTTCTTGCCTGGTGTCAAAATAATCCGATAAGTCGCTATCCTAAAATTACATCGGTTATGCAATTTTTCTCAGAATCAACTCAAACAAAAGAATTGGAATGGAAACCCATTACGTATATCATATTTGAAAAAGCACCAGATTTAGGTATTGTTCTTGAGCATCTTGCAGACTCTATAATACCAACTGCATGGAGCGGTTCGCGAGCAGATATATTAGAGAAGCGGTCCATTTTATTTCAAAGCTTGTACCAACATGATAACGCAGAAGTTAGAGCTTGGGCTAAAAGTCAGTTTTTGGATTTACAAGAAAAAATAAAAAGAGATCGTGAATGGGAAGAACATTATAAGCAAAGACAAAAAGAAAACGATGAGAGTTTTGAGTAAGACACATAATTAATTATCGCTCCGGACTTCCGTGTCCATGGTGTTGAACAGTTAGGCTTCTTGGCCAAGTAAGTACAACATTAAAAAGGAAAGGCACAGCCCTTCAATGGTATTCGCTTCAGGATAAAACTCTGGAACAATCAAGTATACATTGATTCGTAAGAAGCGATTGTATTTTGGTTTAGGAGGTCAAAAAAATGAATTGGTTTCAACGATATACTATTCCTGGTGTATATTTTATCGCACTTACGACTTCATGGTTTCACGCTTTATATTGCTATAAAACATTTAATGAACTTTCTGACCTTAATACGCTTATCACTATAGCAATCGTAATCGTATTTCCAATCGGATATATTATCTCAGTCCTTCAACAGTTTTTATATTACAGGTGTGCCGTGTTAGCAATACACATGAAAGTAAATAAGGAGGCAAATACAACATTTTCTAAATTGCGCGATTTTTTTTCTTTGCCTTCACCTGAAAATGAATTGGAGGCTGAACATATTTCAGCATTTTTTTTAGTTAAATATACACAAAATCACGAAAAAGAAGTTGATATCCGTCAGGATCTTATCAGAAAGAGAATGGATGTTATTGCAATAAACTTATCAATTATTGTTGCTACTCTTCTGGCACTATTCACTGCTTTTATTCTTGGGATTTTTAGTGGATTGAGCCTTCAACCTAAGCTTAAAGAATTAATTAGTATTTCAATAATTTCTGGCTTAATTGTATCTTTAATGTGGGCAAGTAGAAAATCACTATGCAAACAGGTTATTAAATTTTTAATTAAAAGATATGAAGATTATGAAAAATATTTTAAAAAGCCTAAAAAGTCGCGGAACAAACTTTATTTGTATCCCACGTACAACTTGGGACATAGAGGAAAATTTAAAAGGAGATAAACACAATGTTTCTTGCAAAGAGATTTAATGATCGCTCTGAACTTCCGTGTCCAGGGTGCTGAACAGTTGGGCTTTTTAGCCCAACATGTCTGAAGAAATTTGGAATGATAGAAAGCTTTCAGAGGCAAATGAACATTTTCAAAATTATCGTTTGCTCTCTCTTTTTCACAGCACTGTTCCTGACCTGTTACAAGCAGAGAGAACCGATCGGGCCGATAGCATATCCTGACGAACAAGAATACGAAATTCCGGATTTTATCATTGCCAGTGCGGATTCCTTTATTATTTCGAAAACCGGACAAACGTTTTTCCTCAGTTACATCAAACTTGATTCTTCACGCTCGCAACTCATTCCTCCAGATACGGTTTGCCTGACTCATCCTTCTCAATGTACGTCGTTACTGCCGTATGCCCATTTACAGTATGGTCTACACATTCAAAATTCCGGAGAAACCTTGGATTGACGAAATAATCGCATTTTCAGTTGATACTGTCGGTTACATCATTTTAGAAGATAAACCATACGGAATCCCAGAATGTCTGTCCTGTCCGGACTGCTGCGTTTTCGGAATTGACTCAGCCGATGCTGACAGCATCGCCCGTGAAGCCGGATTGGAAGAAGGCGTTAAACCTTGGGAAGTAACCTTTGAATGGCGTGACAGAGAACTCAATCGGTATGTATGGATTGTTACAACTACAATTGCCGAATACGACAACTCTTCGTGGGGCAAGACATTGGTGATTGATGCCAATTCTGGTATTATTCTGGAGACACATGACTGGGCATGGATTCCTTAGGATAATAATATTGATGGACCTTTAATAACCGCCCTGGACTTCCCTAGCCAGGGTGCTGAACAGTTGGGCTTCTTAGTCCAACGATACAATATTAAAAAGGAGGGCTCAACCCTCCGATAATATCTGTTCCAGGGTAGAATCCTGGAATGATCAAGGAATGGAAATCTATAAACTCTCCTGATTGCTAATTCATACCTAAAAGTTTTTTCATATTATCTTCACTAAATCCCCGCATTCTTTTGTTACCCACAATAATAAATGGGACGCCTGTACCGCCAAGTCTTTTAAATTCTGCCATTTTTTCTGCGGACTTTTCAACATCATATTCAGTATAAGCGATACCATTTTCTTCAAAAAACTTTTTTGCTTTCTTACAATAACCGCACCAAGATGTTGAATACATAATGATTTTTGGAAATCCTTTTTCTCGTACTGCCACCCGTTCTGTTTCCTTTTTACTGTTTTCTTGATTTAAAACTTTTTTCTCTTGTTTCTGCTGTTCCGAAGGTGTGATTTGATATTCCTGATAGTCATGCACAGTATCTTTCTTTGACGGAGGTGTACTCGAATAATGTTTCACACCATTCTCATCCTCCCAGTAATAAATCTGGGACAACACCACCAATGGAATGAGAAGAATTAAACATATATACCAAAATTTCATAATAGCCCCCATTGAACTAATCTAATTACATTGTGTAACAAATTCATTCAAAATATATGATGGCTTATAAAGAGGCAAATTTCTTGCCATAAAGGCGCTGTAACCAGCCCATTTTTTATTTATATGATATGTATTTTTAAATTCAAGCAAACTATCATTCCCACCTCTCCGTTTTAACTGATTCAGCGACAGAATTGCAGGATAATAGCTATGTAATTTTCTAACCTTTAAATATTCCAATTCCCCAACTTATAATCATGAATCCCAAACTTGGAATGATAAACTAATCATCATCCTGAACATCCTTGGCCAGGGCGTTGAAGTAATTAACCTTTTACAACTTGATTTTTAAATATAATTCTTTAATTTATCAATAACTTCATTTAAGCGCTCACATGAAATTGAAGAACAAACTTTATATGATCGCCCTGAACATCCCTATCCAGGGTGCTGAACCGTTGGGCTTCTTAGCCCAACAAAACAACATAAAAAAGAGAGGGCTCAACTCTGCAATATAATCCTTTGTGAGAAAAAGCTCCATGTCGCTTGAATCATTTAAAACGTAGCATTTGAACTGTAACTGTTGTACGCTCAGTACAATCAACTGTCATACCATAGTTATTTTATGAGAACAAAAAGTATAATAATTTTTCTAATTCTTCTAATTTTAATTATAATATATAATTATTATAAACCAAGAAATAGAGAATCTATTGCTACATTTGATGTATCTTTAAAAGAAATGATATATTTTGATTTTACTAAAAATATACATGATGTTAAAGAATTATATCCTAATGGTGAGTATATTAAAGGTAGTAAAAGAAATCGTAGATTATCATTATATTATTTTAATGCTAATTTAATAGACATTAATAATTATGGTAGAGTAGGATTTCATCAAGATACAGAAAACATTCATGAGAAAAATAATAATAAGCTCGATATGATAACAATTTCATTAAATAGAATACATGATTTAAGTATCAAAAAGCAATTTAAAAACCTCTGCGATTATATTATTACAGTTAATGATACTGTTTTCCCATCTTTAAATCCAAGGTTTCATGATGCAAGTTATGCTATAATGTTTGATGATAATAGTGGTATTATCAATATTGATATTACAATAGATACATTGTATACAAATAATATCCGCATATATGTTCAGCATTCTCATTTTATAAATCGATCGCTCAGGGATTCTACCTCTGGGCATAAAAGGAAGGAAAGCTCAGCCCTCTAATAGTTATAGATCATCTGGATTGGGAAATCCAGAGCGATCTAAATTTGGAAATTTTTTTCCACAGAATAATTAATCATGAAAAAATATATATTCTTGATTTTAATTACTGCTTTAGTTTCATGCTTGAAAAATACAGTTGAAATTGAACCATTAAAATATGATAAAGACGATTTAGTGCCATTAAATGACTCTACGAAAACTTTATACTATAATGATGCAGCCTATATAGAATTTAACCAGTTAATTCAAGATACTACCAAACGATGTAACCAAATCAAACTGGAAGAACAAAATATTATATCCTATTATAACGATTTGATAAATATTTATAATCATTGCTACTCAATCAGCAATTCCTTTTTTGAGAACATTTCCTCAATCCACACATTTTACGCTCAAACTCTTTACTATCTTACTGTTTCTGTGGATACCAGCAAAGTTTGGGTAGAAGAATGGTTAAATGGAAATATGGATACTGGAATAGCCGGAATAGACTCTCTCATAGCAAATTATGTTACGGAAATTCTATTTATTTTTGAATCACAAGGAGGTTATACTTTTCGATTAAAAACAAATGTACCAATTAATTATTTCGCTTTGAAGGATAAATTAGAAAAAACAGCCGAGTTTAGGTATATTGAACCAGAGATAATGGTCGGAGAAAGTAACCATATCTCTTTCACCGATGGAAATCAAAAAATCTATCAATATACTATTGGCTGGGGTGATTGTCCATCAGGTTGTATCTATCACTATCATTGGAAAATAAAAGTCACTGATCAAGTAATAACTCTATTAGAAGAATATGGTGATCCGCTAAAATAATTTTGATTTATTCACCCTATACATCCGTGTCCAAGGTGCTGAACAGTTGGGCTTCTTAGCCCAACAATACAACAAAAAAAAGAGGGCTCAGCCCTTCAATCATATCCGTTCCAGAGTCAAATCCTGGAACAATCAAGAATTGAGGGAGACAACAATGGAAAAACATCCTATTGCTCAAGGTATTTTAAGAAACATTTGTATTTTACTGCTTGCCTGCTGGTCAATCAATGGTCAATCACAACAGAGACAATCTGCTCTGTTAAACGAGGATATGCTTGTAATCACGACAGAAGGGACCGCCTTTCTGGGATCCGGCATCACCGAGGATGATGCCAAAAAAATTGCCATCAACGATGCTAAACGCAATGCCCTGGAACAGGCCGGCACTTACCTTGAATCGCATACCGAAGTGTTAAATTATACCTTAGTAAAAGACGAATTGATCACATACACCGGCGGATTATTAAAGGTCAACATTTTGAACGAGAAACGGGCATTGATCAATGATATGTTTGCCTTTAAAGTTGATATTGAGGCAACCGTTGACACAAGACTTTTAAATCAAAGAATTGAAGAAATCCGGCATGATTACAGCCTGAAAAAAATGCTTGAATCCGCAAGGGAAAAGAATAAAAAGCTTGAGGCCCGTATTGCAGAATTACAAGCATCTATGGGCACGGCCTCTCAACAAGAAATCAAAAGTGTCATAAATACATTGACTGCCACGGATTGGTACAACAAAGGGTTTGAAACAGAGGATCCCGAACTTCAGGTTGAGTACTATACTAAAGCCATCGAGCTGGATCCCCGGGATTATTTATCCTATGGCAATCGAGGTATTGCTTATGATGATTTAGGCCAATATGAAAAAGCCATTGAAGATTATAACAAAGTGATTGAATTAGATCCCCAAAATGCGCTTGCCTATAATAATCGAGGTTTGGTTTATGCTGATCTTGGCCAAAACGAAAAAGCCATTGCAGATTATACCAAGGCTATCATCCTTGCCCCTCAAGATGATATGGCCTATGTAAACCGGGGGAATATTTATAGTGATCGGCGTCAATATGAAGCAGCCCTTGAAGACTATAACAAAGCGATTCAGTTGGATCCCCAATGTGCGACTGCATATTACGTTCGAGGTTGTGTTTACTCAATGCAGTGGAAGTTGGAAAAAGCTCTTCTTGATTATACTATCGCCATTCAATTAAATCCCACACCTAATGGCTACAGAAATCGGGGGATGACTTATGTTGATTTAAAGCAATACGAAGAGTCCCTAAAAGACCTCGACAAGGCTATCGAACTGAATCCCAAATCTGCTGTTAGCTATTACTATCGGGGGTTTGCTTATCATAATCTATCCCAATTGACAAACGCAATTCGAGACTACACATTAGCCATCAGCCTGGATCCCAACTATGCAGATGCCTACTATAATCGGGGTGTCGCTCGTTGGATATTCAACCTGGATTCAGAAGCAGTAGAGGACCTCAATACTTATTTAAAACTAAAAGGAAACAAAAACGGAAAAGCCGAAAAAGCACGTGAAATAATCAGAGAATTGGGGTACACACCCAAATACTAAAAAAAAGTTGATCGCCATGAGGCTTAATGATCGCCCTGGACTTCCGTATCTATAGTGCTGAACCGTTTGGATTCTTTGCCCAACGATATAACACAAAAAAAGGAGGGCTCAACCATACAATATAAACCGTTCCAGAGTAAAATTCTGGAATAATTATGAAGGAGTAACGATAAAATGAAAATTGTAAAACTTATTATCTTAATAAGCACATTCCTATTTCATATTAATATTCTTGCTCAAATAACAATGCTGAAAGGTAAAATTTTGAATTTTAGAAATAGCAAGGTTGAATTGAACAGCTTTTGGGATAAACATTCAAGTACGATAAAACCGGATGATACCTTTGAAATAGGTTTCAAAACCCAATATTCAAGGTACTATTCGTTTAAAAATGATAACATCAAACTGAAAATTTATATACATAAAAATGATACAGTCCAATTATTTTATGATGCAAAGAATTTGAGTGAAACATTGAATTTTTCAGGAAATCATTCTGAATTGAACAAGCAATTATTTTTAATATCTGGGAAGGAAGCTCCTAATTTTACTTTCAAAGATATAAATGGCAATCCGGTATCATTGTCTGATTTTAAGGGAAAATATGTTTATCTTGATCTGTGGTTTACGACATGTTCACCATGTCGCAAGTCATTCCCTTACTATGAAAAAATTCGAAAAAAATATATTGATAAAAATATCGTCTTTATTGCTATTTCATTAGATATCAATGAAGATGTATGGAAACAGTATATCAATGAAAATAAGTTAGGAGGAATCCATTTATATGGAAATGGTTGGAATACACAATTTATTAAAGATTATCTGATCATGGATGTACCAAGATATATTTTAATTGATAAGGATCATCGTATATTAGATATTTATGCTCCAAAACCTTCGGGCAAATTAGAAGAAACATTAAAAGATTTAGTAGGGCTTTAAAAATATTATGATCGCCTCGGACTTCCAGTCCAGTGTGCTGAGCAGTTGGGTTCCTTAGCCCAACGATACAATACTTATAAAATTAGGGCTCTATACGATAGGAGATGAAATGAATTTAATTAAAAATATTCTTTTAAAAATAGGAATTGGATTTTTATATGGCGTCGGATTCATGATTGCGTATGTTATTATTGGCGTTTTTTTAATATCAAGCATTCAAAACATGACAAAAGACGAAAAACATATAAAAGATCGAGAACTATCTCAGACTCTTCAGAAGATAGAAAATGATTTCAATTCAAGTAATCAAGAATACGACGAATCCGCATTATTAAAAGTGGAAGTATTAAAAGAACGAATCAATGAAGATGAATTTGTACTACTTGGTAAAATCACAAATAATGGTGAAAGTGCCTGGTCTTTTATACAACTAAAGATTGAACTATATGATAAATCAGGTGCCTTGATTGATATATGCGAAAATTATGTACATGAAAAACTTTATCCACATAAAAGTATCAATTTTAAATTCACATTTACTGATTTTTCAAAAAATGATTTTCAAAGTTACGATAGCTACAAACTATTTATTACAGATGCTCGTTTTGTTTATTAAATCGTATAATACCTTGTTTGCGTCCCAAGCTTGTCCTCGGCTTGGTCGAGGATCTGCTTGGGACGCAGAAAAAAAGGGGGGAAAATGAAAAGAGAAAAACTCCGTTGTAATTTAACATTTGCCAACTTTGTTGCAGTGATCATACTATGCACATTTCATCTATTCTTTGGCTGTGATAAAAAAAGTACAACTGAAGGTACTGCACCAGCAACGTTAATTGATATTGACGGTAATATATATCAAACTGTAAGAATCGGTAATCAGGTGTGGATGGCAGAGAATCTGAGAGTTACTCATTATCGCAACGGAGATTCTATCCCCAATGTGACTGATAATTCAGAGTGGCTAAACTTGAGCTCTGGTGCTTATTGTGCCTGTAATTTTGATGAAAGCAACACAGTTATATATGGTTATTTATATAACTGGTATGCAGTGAATGACAACCGCAATATATCCCCTGAAGGTTGGCATGTACCTACAGACGTAGAGTGGAAAGAATTAGAGATGTTTCTGGGAATGAGCCAATCAGAAGCAGATACAAAGGGATTGCGGGGATCAGATGAAGGTACTAAATTAAAAGCCAGAAATGGATGGGGCTCGGAAGGAAATGGTACAAATGAAAGTGGCTTTTCCGCGCTACCCGGCGGTTTCGTCTATGGTGGCAACTTAAGCTATTTAGGGACCAATGCCGCCTTTTGGTCTTCTTCTAAGAGCGATAGTAGTGATGGGTGGTATCGGGCCCTGAAATCCAGCTACTCAGGAATCCATCGATCTGATGACCTTGAAATATTAATTGGTTTATCTATCAATGATATCCAGGCTGGTTTTTCTATCCGACTTGTCCAGGATTGAGTGCCGATCGCATTAAGATTATATTCCAACATAATCCAAGATCACCCTGGACTTCCTTGTCCAGAGTGCTGAACAGTTGGGCTTCTTAGCCCAACAATACAATTCGCAATAAATAGAAAACAAAGAAGGGTTCTGCCCTATTATAAGAATACTATCAGACACCCACAAATAATATAAGGTTATGCTTATGAAAAAATCAAACCTAATAATAATCGGCGTAATTATATTACTTGCTTTTTTATATTTTAATGGACCGAGACCAAAAACAAATAAAGAAGTAAAGCCATATATCGAAAGGTTTCTGGATTTATTAATAAGCGGTTCATATGATGAAATTTATACTAACTACCTCGCTAATAAAAATTTGTCACATGAAGATTTCAATAAAGGAATTGATTATTTTTTAAAATTCTTTGGCAAACTTATTTCATATAATTATAAAGGCTCACATATTGGTGGTATTGGTTATTTTCTTAATTATTCGATCAAATTCTCAGACGGCAATAAACACAATTGTTCATTTTCCTTTACGATAGATAGTAAAAATCAAACATTCACTATAAAAGACCTCGAAAGACTATCTATATCCGCTAATTATGGTGAAAAAGGATTTGAACTATTATTTCCAACAGGTCAAATTCTGGGTGGCAGCAAACAAACAGGTGGCTTTACCTTAGGTGGTTAAAAAATAATAATCGCCCTACTACTGCAATGGTAAAAGGAAAAAATAATGAAAAATTTAAATTGGAAAATAATTTTATCAAATATTAAAGAGGCGAGAGAAGAATTACAAGAATTTGAACAAAGAATATGTTCTTCAAAAAAGCCAAATGAAGTAGATTTTGAGATATCCCTAAGACATGCATATCATCATTTAAATTCTGCATGGAATATACGACATACAGAAACAAAGAAATATGCACATTTAACAGATTCTGATTTTAAAAAATGGGGCAAATTTCCAAGGGGATTGGATACTTTGAGAATGAAATAAATTATTTCCCTTCTATCCCAAGTACAACTTGGGACGCAGAAAAACATCAATCTAAAGGAGGATACAAATGCAAACCAATCGCAGGCGGTTTTTTCAGCAAATCGCAGTCGGCGCGGCCGGGCTCGGTCTGATCAACAAAAAACTCTTTGCAGGTGAAAAAGCGAATTCCAATGACCTGTTCAAAGTCATTAAGGAACGCCGGTCGGTCCGGAAATTCAAACCGACACCGGTTTCCAAGGAACATCTCATGCAAATCCTGGAAGCGGCCAATTATGCACCGACGCCGAGAAACCGGCAGGCCTGGAAATTTCTGGTCATTCAGAAAAGAGAAATCCTCGATCAAATCAAAGAAGCCTGCATTAAAGGAGGCGGGGAAGGAAGCCGGGGCTATTACACCGATTACCTTTCCGCACCGGTTTATGTCGTGGTACTGGCTTACACGGAAACACAAAATCCGCCCAACGATATCACGGCAGGTGTACTGGCTGCTGAAAACTTGATGCTGGCTGCCCGGGCTCTGGGCTACGGAACCGTCTTCTGTGTCAATTCCATTCCGGAAGAAATCACAAAACCCATACTCAACATACCGGACAATTACAAGAGAATCTGCATCACACCGATCGGCATTCCGGACGCATGGCCTGAAACACCCGAGAAGAAACCAGTCAGTGAAGTCGTATTGTATGACAAATTTGAATAGTTTATTTCCCAACGACTCCGTCTCAAGCTTGTCCTCGGCTTGGCCGAGGATCTACTTTCCCCAACTACTCCGTCCCAAGTTGCACTTGGGACGGAACTGAAATTATAACTTGGGATGCAGAAATCCTTAACAAAAGTTAACAATAAAGATCATACGATTCTTGAGAAGTGATTATAAAATAATAGATCCTGATGGTATCTATCTGATCACATCCACAGTCATCAAGTGGATCCCAATATTTACCTCCAGACCTTATTTTGACATTCTAATCCAATCAATGCAGTTTTGTCAAATAGAGAAAAATTTAAAAATCTATGCCTATGTAATCCTGGATAATCATTTTCACATGATCTGTCAGGCGCTGGAGTTAAGCCGAATATTGCAGTCACTCAAGCGTCATACTTCGAAATGTATTCTCGAAAAATTAAAAAAAGACCAAAAAGAGTGGCTTCTTCAATTGCTTGCATTTTACAAGAAAAAACACAAAAAGGACAGCCAGCATCAACTATGGCAGGAAGGTTTTCACCCTCAACAGATTATATCAGAAGGTATGTTTAAACAAAAGGTAGAATATATCCATCAGAATCCTGTCAAGAGAGGATACGTTGAAAATCCGGAAGATTGGTATTTCAGCTCTGCAAGTGAATTTTTAGTGAACAGGAGAGGTCCAATACAGCTTGATCCCGTCACTTTATAAATGAAGCACAGCTTCACTCATTGTTTGCGCCCCAAGTACAACTTGGGACGCAGAGGAAATTCAGTTTGAATAAATCAGAAGTACTTGAATGATAGACACGTCCCGGATTGGAAAATCCAGAGCAATCCAGAGATTAAATATTGGAGGTAACATTGATGGAGAAAAATGACAAAAAATATCCCAAAGGTCATTTTGTCGGATTGTGGATGGGATTGGGGATTGCACTCTTTACAGGAATTGGCATACCACTCAGTCTTGCTCTGAAAATACCCGGTTTAATTGGAATCGGACCTGCAATCGGCGCAGCCGTTGGATTGGCATTGGGTCAATCTATTGAGACCAAATACCAAAAAGATGGAAAAATCAGACCCCTTACAGAAGAGGAGAAGAAGAAAAGAAAAATCGCTGTAATCGCTGGTTTTGCTATTCTTATTCTGGGGCTTGTGGTATTTATTTTCGCTCTGTCTCAAGTAAAATGATCTTCCGCCCCAAGCTTGTCCTCGGCTTGGTCGAGGATCTACTTGGGACGCAGAATGAAAGTTTGTTTCAGGTCGGACAAACAATCTTGAAACAGAGAGGATAAAAGTATGAAATCACACGTAAGAATCATTTTTTTTCTTCTCATTCTAATCCCCTTCCAAATCAGCAAATCCCAACCCCTGCAAACCGGGACCACAAATGATTGTCTGCGTATTCTCGATATCAATGTCTGGTCTGGATTGGATTACAAAGGCACCATCAAAATGGGTGAATACGAAACGGCTGCAGTCAGAAAAGAACGATATCAAATCCTTCTCAGCCAGATCAGACAATTGGATCCGGACATCATTGGTATACAAGAAGCCAACAAACTGCCGTCTTATGCCCGGAGGTTGGCGAGGGACACTAAATATGAAGCGTTTTATCATATGGCTGTCGGGGGTGTACGGCTGGGACCAATAGGCCTGCCGCTGAACCTGCGAGAAGGGGACGTACTCCTCATCAAAAAACATCTGAATCCCAAATTCGTGGGGCGCAGACAATTATCCGGCGGATATGTAGGGAAATGGGTTGCTTTTCACTTCGATGATGCAACACAGATTATTGGAGTAAAAATCACCTTTCAAAACAGGCCGATTTTCATCTATGTCACGCACTGGCACGCCTCTTTAACCGACGCACCCTATATCATCTCAAAGGCAAAAAAGCTGGTTCAATCTGGTGAAATAACCGAGACCGAATATCAGGATATTCTGTCAGAGATTGAGCGAGGCGTTGCCTGGCGCTTGTCCGAATCGCAAAAGACCATCGAATACATTCAGGAAACAGCAAAAAACAATTCCTATATTTTAATGGGAGATTTCAATACGGAACAGGGTTCACAGGAACTCAACAATCTCCTGAAATTCGGTATGGTAGATGTATTTCAGACTTCGAATCCCGATTCATCCGGCCTTACCTGGGATCCGAGAACGAATCTGAATATTAAAACACATTACCTTAAAAACTCAGGCATAGAAAAAAATCTGGATGGGTTGGCCCGATTAGAAAACCTGCTCACAGAAACACCCAGAAGAATCGACTACATTTTCCTGGGCCCCTCCTCTTTTTTGGATTCCAAAAACATTGCCATCAAATCGAGTAAAGTCGTCATGAAGCAAATTATGAACGGCATACATGCGAGTGATCATTATGGCGTCTTTGCTGAAATTCAGATAAATAGATAGCAATGAGGGGGTAAAGCAATGCGTAAAGTTTCGAAATGGGGTATCATAACTGTTGTTTTGTTATGCACGCTTCCGTATGGTTTTTCTGTGGCTCAAACAGAAACATCAGAGCAACAGATCACCACCAGGCAAAGATCCATCAGCCTGTTTCCCATACTTATGTATGACTCTGATATCGGCTTCGGAATTGGCGGTAAAGGTGTCGTAAAAAATCAATTCAAAAAAGATGAATCCTTTGATCTGATCCTTTTTGGCAGCACCAAGGGAGAACAGTGGGTTGTGTTTACATTCTCGATTCCCGATTTTGAAATCCGGCAGGGTACGGCCTATCCGCTTGCATTGGATCTGAAACTGGAATATGACAAATATTTAAAGAGCAATTTCTTCGGATTCGGGAACAACTCTAAGGACAATAACTGGCAATTCCCCATCGAATTTACAAAGCTGGAACTCACACTGGGCCGGGCTTTTACAAAGCGGATTATCGGTGAAATTGGTTTGTTCTATAACTTCACAAGTGTCTACGGCTATGAAACCATTAATCCGGTCATGTCTGGAGATGTGGAGGGTGCCGGTGCAAACCTAACTTCATATCTCACTGCCCGTGTACGCTGGGATACACGCGACAGTCAGATACATCCGCACAAGGGTTGGAAACTGAGTTTGAATTCGGACTTTGGATTGAAAGCTTTTGGCGGCAATTACAATTTCAACCGGGTTCGGCTGGAAATAACCAAGTATCAGAAACTTTTTACACATTCTCATATTTTAGCAGTCAGATTTTTGTCTCAACACATAGAAGGCACCGCGCCTTACTATGAACAAAGCATTATTGGAGGAGGCTGGACTGTTAGAGGATTCAAAGCCAATCGCTTCATTGACCCTGCATTAACACTGGTATCTGCGGAATATCGATTCCCGATCTACAAAAGCCTCGGAGGGGTTTTATTTATTGATACTGGCAGAGTCTATTCCGGTATTCAAAAAATGAATTTTCAGGGCTGGAAAAGCAACTGGGGGTTGGGTCTGCGTTACTATCTTGAAAATTTTGTTGTCCGATTGGACATTGGTTTTAGCAATGAAGGAATGAGGCTCTTTATCAATTTCGGTCATGTATTCTAAGAAATACGTTTCTCTCTACTCCAAGTTGCACTTGGGGCGTAGAGTAAAAAACGAATCACACCAATAACGTTAGAATAAAAAATGCTCAATATTCAATGTGAATTGTTCAATGTTCAATGAATATTGGTTATTGAATATTTATATTTGGGAATTCATCCTTTAGGGTTCATTTGCCGAAAGGTTGAAGTCTGAATTTTTGCTATACACTCCTGCCATTGCGAACCTCGTAAAATGGAACGTTGCAATCTCCTAAAAATAAAGTGGATTTTCCCAAATCGTCTTAGTATATTAACCATACTATTTTATCTCCGGTATTTCATTATCGTGGGATTCATCTTATCATGACACGTAAGGAGCCAGGCGAATGAGCATTCCAGGACTGACTCTCATTGGGGAATCAATCAATGATTCCATTCCGTCCACTCATATCTTATTTGAAGAAAACGACATCGACGGCATTGTCGAACTGGCCAAATTCCAGGCTGAAAAAGGCGCGGATTATATCGATGTGAACATCGGCCTTCGTGCTCCGGGCCTGATGGCAGAATTGGTTAAAAAAATACAGGAGCATATTTCACTCCCCCTTTCCATTGATACACCGGATCTGGAAATTGCAGCAGCGGGTCTGGAAGCCTATGAGTTGGAACAGGCGGGAGATCAAAAACCCATTCTGAATTCAATCTCCGAAGCCCGCCTAAAAATGTTCGATCTTTACGCGAAACAGCCATTTATTCCCATTTTGCTGATTACAGAAGGAATGGGCGATACCGGAGAAGTCGTCATGAATCAAACCGCCGAGCAAACCCATGCGACTGCGAAATCGATGGTTGATATTGCACGGAAACGCATTCCCTCTTTAACCAACGATCAGGTCATTCTCGATCCGGGCATCGTGCCCATCTGCAGTGATCAAACCGGAAATTTCAGGCGGTTAATGGATGCGATTAAACTGATTCATCAGGACAGCGATCTTGCCGGCGTGAACATCTCTGTTGGATTGAGCAATTTCACAAACATGCTGCCTGCTAAAAAGGCCGATGGCTCGCCGGTAAAAAGTCCCCTTGAAAGTGCGTTTTTGACCATGGCCATGCCGATGGGACTGAATACGGTCATCGGTTCTGTCAAGCGTAAGTATGCGATTTTGCCGGATGATCACCCGGCCATGCAATGTTTGAAAGACGTTCTGCAATCAGAAGGAATCAATGTGATCTTCAGAATCATGAACTATTACTCATAACATCTTTAGGATCATCCGGAAATTCCGGATCGCGATCTGAGGACAAATAGTTATCAGAGACATTGTTCATTTAACGGATTGAAGGAAAAACCGATGCCAAACGATTTAACGACGCTGGATCAACCTCCCTTAACAGCACGCGAAAGAAAATACTCACGCTTCATGCTGTTCTTTGAAGATGTGATAAAAGTACCGATATTTCGCTGTCAACATTGCGGAGAATGTATCTTATCCTCCACCGGATTCATCTGCTGTCAGAATTGTCCGAAACGGATGCGCAATGGTCCGTGCGGGGGAACCGGCGAAGACGGATCATGTGAAGTTTTTACGGAACGGAAATGTGTCTGGTACAGAATATATTTTCGCTCCAAATTGCTGAGGCGGATCAGCCTACTGTATAAAATCAATAAAATCCACAACTGGAACCTGGAAAAGACATCGGCGTGGTTGAATGTCTTTAAAAAGCGCATCAAAGCCCCCATTCTGTTCGTTTTCCGTGACAAACAAAAAGTGAAGGACATGATCTCCGATGACATTTAAAGAAAAACTGGATGCGAATCAATTTGTTTTATGCGGTGAAATCGGGCCACCTCAAAGCTGCAACGGCGATGTCATCCGGAAAAAATCGAAACACTTCAATGGATTTGTCGACGCGGTCAACATCACGGATAATCAGACGGCGATCGTTCGGCTGTCGAGCATCGCCTCGGCAAAAATATTGCTGGATGAGGGTGTTGAGCCGATTATTCAGATGACCTGCCGCGACCGCAACCGGTTGGCGATTCAAAGCGATCTGCTGGGCGCCGCGGCGCTGGGCATCCGGAATGTGCTCTGCCTGACTGGGGACTATCAGAAATTCGGCGACCATCCAGAAGCCAAGGGAGTATTCGATCTGGACTCAATCCAGCTTGTGGCTGCCGTCGCGAAAATGAACAGCGGATTTTTGCTGTCTGGTCAGGAGATGAAAACACCGCCCGAATTTTTCATCGGTGCCGGAGCGAATCCATTTGCAGAACCATTTGAAATGCGGTTGATTCGTCTCTATAAGAAAGTAAGCGCCGGCGCACGTTTCATCCAGACACAGCCGGTGTTCGATTTGGAGACTTTCACCCGGTGGATGGAAAAAGCTGTCGGGATAGGGCTTCATGAAAAAACGGCGATTCTTGCCGGAGTCATGCCTGTCAAATCGGCAAATACACTGATCTACATGCAAAACGAAGTACCCGGTGTCAAAATCGATGAAAGCTACAGCGACCGGATGAAAAATGCAAAAGATCCCAAAGAAGAAGGTGTTCGAATCGCTGTTGAAATCATTCATACGCTGAAAAACATCAAGGGAATCCGGGGCATCCATTTAATGCCTTTGATGTGGGAAAGCATCACACCAACAATTGTCAGGGAAGCAGGATTCATTCCATAAACCAAGGAGTAAGATCATGCAAGAGATTGTCGAAAAAATCGCCATGTGTGTTGAAAAGGGGAAAATATCCAAAGCGTCTCCCTATCCGCCCGATATGAAAGGGCAGGAGGGTGCCGATGAGATCGCAGCGGATGCTCTAAAAAATGGTATTCAGCCAGACACGCTTCTGGAAGGCTGCATGCTTGGCATGGAAAGAATCGGAAAAGCGTTTAGCGAAAACAGAGCGTTTGTGACCAATCTGATCATATCCGCCGAAGCCATGAATGCCGTCATGAAACACATCAAGCCCTTCCTGGAATCTGGCACGGTGAAACGAAAGGGCCAATTTGTCATCGGTACGGTTTCCGGTGATCTGCACGACATCGGCAAGAACCTTGTATCCATGATCATCAAGGGCGGCGGTTTTGAAGTGATCGACCTCGGTGTCGATGTGCCCACACAAAAATATCTCGATACGATTGCGGAACATCCGGGATGTTTTGTCGGTTTGAGTGCGCTGTTGACAACAACCATGCCCAATATGGAAAAGAGCGTGAAAGCGATCAAGGAATCTTATCCCGATATCAAAGTACTGGTCGGCGGTGCTCCAGTCACGGAAAAATTCTGTAATGAAATCAGCGCTGATTTTTATTCTTCCGATCCCCAGGGAGCCGTGGATTACTTAAAAAAGTATGTCACGTGATTTTTCAATTTCCCAGTCAGCGGGCAGGGGTTCACACTAACACAAATGAAATCTTAGATCGCTCAGGAATTCAACACAAAAGGTTGATAGGGTTCATCTACATATCTAAAAGGAGACAGCCATGATGACCCGTTTAAATAGACCATTCACGATCTCCATAATTTTCAGTATCTTCCCTGTCATTCTCTTTTCCCAGGGAATCATCATCGATCATACCTGCACGGACATTTCACAGATTCCAGATACGTGGATTAATCAGGCAAGAAGCAACTTGAAGGTACATTACGCCCACACATCACACGGCGGGCAGATTACTTCGGGTTTGTACCAGGTATGGGAGGATTATGAACTCTGTGGTTTTGAAACCGGGGACAGCTATCTTCCCACAACGGAAAACGTTCTCTGCATATTTGATGGTCACGAAACAGACACCTATATCGGACCTGAAGGGTATTGGCAGACAGACGATGGCAGGCAGTATACGCGGGACGTACTGAACCATAATCCGACCATTAACATTTCCGGATGGTCCTGGTGCACACAGTTAGCCTGGTATTCCCAGGAGGAAACCCAGGAATACTTGAGCGGAATGACCCAGCTCGAAACCGAATTCCCGGACAGAACATTTATTTTTATGACGTGCAATGCCCAGGCCTGGAGCGGCCATCACACCTATAACAGCGAATACGACGGATATGGGGATGCCGGCGGATACAACCGGTATCTTCGGAACGAACAGATCCGCCAGTACTGCAGGGACAACGATAAAGTGCTTTTTGATTTCGGAGATATTGATGCCTGGTACAATGGAGAACAGGCCACGTCCACATACAACGGCCATGTCTTCCCGAGGGAGCACGACCATTACAATGTGGATGAAGAAGCCCACACTTCCCTTGAAAACTGTGAAAACAAGGGGAAAGCCTTCTGGTGGCTCATGGCGCGCCTCGCCGGATGGGATGGTAACACCTCTGTGGAGTCAGAGCAGAAACCCGGCCGGATTCGGGGATTCGAGCTCTCTCAAAACTTTCCGAATCCATTCAATCCCACAACAGAAATCAAATATACCGTTCCACGTCAAACAAACGGTTCCATCCTGGTGTACAACGCACAGGGAAGAAGAATCTGTAATCTGGAAAGTGGAACAATTAGATCTGGGAATCATTCCGTAGTCTGGAATGGCTGCGATGTTTATGGCAACCCGGTATCATCCGGCGTCTATTTCATCATTCTCAAAACAGGGGAATTCACACAATCCCGGAAGGCCTTACTGATACGATAGAACAATCGATAAGGGAGAAAAATAAGAAGGATTCTGTTCTATAAATATCCTTCTGTACGATCATAAGAAATAACACTATTAATTGTATCTGATTCTCAATATCTTACAATGTATCCAAAGAGGAATTGAAGTACAACTTGGCACATAAGTCACTATAAGGGGGGGTTATGAAAAAGATATTCTTTTGTACCATCCTACTCATTTCTGCTCTCGATTTTATAAATGGCTATGGGCAGAGTTTCCAGGGTATCGGCCCAATATTGAGCGGTTATGACAGCAGGATATATGCTGTATCGAAAGACGGATCCGTGCTGACAGGTTTTTGTAACAAAAAGGTTTTTTACTGGTCTTTGGAAGGAGGCGCTGTTTTTTTTGGAAACCTGTATGGAGAAAATAATATTACGGTGCCCCTGGGTATTTCACCCAATGCTTCCACAATAGTCGGATTTGGCAGTACATATACACAATATGAACAAGAGGCCTTTCGCTGGACTGAAGCAGAAGGCACCATTGGCCTTGGGGATCTTTCTGGCGGGAATTATTATAGTGAAGCCTGGGATGTTTCTGAAAATGGATCCGTGGTTGTCGGTTCAAGCGAAACGGATAACGGACTACAAGCCTTCCGTTGGACTTCAGACAGTGGTATGGTTGGTATGGGCTATCTTCCCGGTGGCACTCTATCGAGCGATGCATATGGAATTTCCGACGACGGCACTGTTATTGTAGGCAGCTCTTATCATGCTTATAGGGAAGCCTTTCGGTGGACTGCCGCACAAGGCATGGTCGGTATGGGGAAACCACCGGAAGCTTATGGGAGTATCGCCTATGATATTTCTGGCAATGGCGAAATAATTGCAGGACTTTGTTATTTCCCGGATTCCTTAAACCTTGTCAGATGGAATAAACAAGGCAACATTGAAAATTTGGGCACCTTACCAAATTACGGGTATTATTACGGCCGAGATGTCAGCATTTCAGATGATGGAGAAACCATAGTGGGTTATTATATGGATGCAACAGCACAATATCGGTCATTCATCTGGAGAAAAGCATACGGCGTACTTGATTTAAAGACAGCTTTTGAGAATATATACGGGCTCGATGTAACAAATTGGACATTACACACAGCCACGGGCATTTCGGGTGATGGTTCAATCATCGTCGGCTGGGGCATCAATCCCCAGGATGAAGAAGAAGGCTGGATCGCGAACATTCGCTCGGAAAACATCCTGACAGTGAACAATTGCGAGGATTCGGGACCCGGATCACTTCGTGACGCCATTTCCAATGCCAACAGCAATCCCGGTTCTGATACCGTTCGATTTCAAATCCCGGAAGGTATTCCCGGTCATGATGCTACGATCGGTGTCTGGATCATTGCACCCCGAAGTGCGCTGCCAACCATAACCGACACTCTTTACATCGATGGATTGTCCCAAAAAGAATATATCGGAGAAGATACCAATCCGCTTGGACCCGAAATCTGGCTAAACGGTGAGCTTGCGGATCAATATACGCAAGGTTTAAGAAGCATTGCTGGAGGTACGATCATTGTTGGTCTGACGATCAGCAATTTTCAAAATGGAGGCATTGGCATGTTTGGTGTGGATGGCGGACGTATTTCCGGATGTTATGTAGGTGTTGATTATAGCGGTAGTGTGGCAGCAGCCAATAATTGGGGCATTTTTCTGAGTAACAACTCACGAAACGTGGTGATTGCTCCAATCGACACATTTAAAAATGTGATTTCTGGAAATAGTTACAACGGTATTATTGTAAAGGACACATCGAGCCATATCATTATTCAGGGTAACATTATCGGTTTAGATCGAACAGGATTACATCCGGTGGGCAACGTGAATTCGGCTGGAGTCGACATCGAATCTCAATGTGACAGCATCGAAGTATGCGAGAATTGGATAGGTGGCAACAACCATGGAATTATTGTAGCTGGATCACAATACATCACAATTCAAAATAATCTGATTGGTCTGAATAAAATAGATAATGAAATATTGGAATTGGGTAACACAGGTAACGGTATAATGCTTTTTCTGGGTGCTCACAACAATGTAATTACTGAAAATTTTATTCGCTTTAATGGTTCCTACGGGGTTTCTGTCGAAGGGACAAACACCATCCGCAATAAAGTGAGTCACAATTATATTTCAGGAAACGGCTTAAGTGGAATTTATAACGGATCAGGTGGCAACCTGGAACTCGCACCACCTGTTATTACCAGTACATCCAATTCATCCATAACCGGAACAGCGATTCCAAATGTTACTGTAGAAATTTACACCGACCCTGAAGATGAAGGGTTACTGTTCCAGGACGAGACCAATTCCGATGCCAGCGGTAATTTTAACTGGAGCGGTACAATCACTGGTAAGTTTACAAATGTGACAGCCATTGCCATTGACGATAGTAGCAATACATCTGCATTTTCCCAAGTGGCAGTGGTAACAAATGTTGAACAATTGGAAGATTCGAATATTCCTGAAACATTTTCGCTTTCTCAAAACTTTCCCAATCCATTCAATCCCGAAACAGAAATCGAATATACCATACCGACTCGAACGAATGGTTCAATTGTGGTTTACAATGCACAAGGAAGAACGATACGAATTCTGGAAAACGGCACACTGGAATCCGGAACTCATTCTATAATCTGGAACAGCCGTGATGAACATGACAGCCCGGTATCTTCTGGCGTCTATTTCATCGTTCTCAAAGCGGGAGAATGGATACAATCCCGGAAGGCATTATTGATACGGTAGAATAATTGATCACTCAAACTCAATTCCAAAAATCATCCAACCGCCATATGAAAGATCAGAGAAAAAGTGATGAGCATTAAAGAACTGGGCTGCTGCGGAGCCTACTGCGGAACGTGTCCTGTATTGAAGGAAAAACTCTGCCACGGCTGCAAATTGGGATATCAAAACGGCGAAAGAGATCTTTCAAAAGCAAAATGCAAAATAAAAATTTGCTGTATCAGAAAAGGATTACATTCCTGCGCTGATTGCAGTCAGTACAGTGCATGCAAACTCATTCAGGATTTTTATCAAAAGAACGGGTACAAATATAAAAAATACAGGGAAGCGATTGAGTTTATTCGGTCGAACGGTTATGCGAAATTCATCAAAATCGCTGATCAATGGAAAATTCAATACGGGAAATACGTATAAACCATGTCCCTGGTTGCCTGTCAACTGGGAATTAGAAGTAAATGATAAAAAGGAAAACAAATGCCCGACATCAGTATCGAAGGTCCGATCATTAAAGACATCGACAAAAAGAAAATTCTTGTCCAGGAGATGACGGATGCTGCCGTAAAAGCATACGGCCTGCCGCGAGAAACGATCGTCGTTTTGATTAAAGAAAATCCTCCCGAGAACGTCGGCGTGGGCGGCCAATTGCTCATCGATAGAAGACGAGCAGAAAAATAGTCTCCTCGGGCCGTTTCAATTTTGATCACTCAGAAATTCAATTTTCGGCGCAGAGGCTATTTGTAGTAATGCGCGATCCAAGAAATGTCTGTAAATTCATGAGAGATCCTCCGGGAAGTGATGATCATACCCCCGGAGGATCCTTTTCCAGACCATTTAATCCTTGTATTTCACTGAACATCCATAAGGTTGAGTCGTTTTGACTGTGACGGGTTTGCCCGCCAGCAATTCATCAAGCGCCTGTTTGACATAATTCTTGGCCCGAGCGACATCTTCAATGTTTGTAGAGCGGATGTCATCGATGGCCCCGTTGTAAGCAACGGTCCCGGATTTGTCAATGATGAACAGATGAGGTGTGGTTCTCGCGCCGTATAATTTGCCAAGAACTCCATCCGCGTCAAGCAAGATAGCCGTCGGTGCGGCATCTTTCAGCATAGGTTGATCACCGACGTTTTCCAATGTCAGGTATCCCTGTTTCCCCGGCCCAGAGGATGAAATCGAAAACCAGATCACACCTTTTTGGATATATTCTCTTTGAAGTTTTTGCATATTGCCGCTGTTGTATTGTTTCCTGGTAAATGGACACCCTACATTGAACCATTCAAGGACGACAATTTTTCCGGCATTTTCAGAAAGAGTTTGTGTGTTACCATGACTGTCCATCGCCGAAAAATCGGGGGCTTTGTCACCGACATTCACTTCAGCGGAGAGCATAAATGGTATCGACACAATCAAAAAGCTGGCGATTATGAATAAATTTGTGCTTTTCATTTTGAACCTCCTTGATGAATTTCTAAAAAAACATCAACGTACACTGCATGGACATCTTGATCCGGATACCAGCTTTGTTGCGAAACGAGGACACCTTTAAAAACAGAAGGAAGTTCCTGTAAATATTTTGACAATTGTAGTTCAATAAGATATCCATTGCCGATTTTTATCAGTTCTTGCTTTGCATTGTCATCGATGAGTCCCTCCTGTTCAGGGAAAACCACGAATTGGGTTAATTCTGCCGGAGCTTTAAACCGGGGAGAAAGTTTGAGTCGAATGTAACCTTTCTGCACAGATGCATCTATTTTCCAATCGGCCATTTCCCTGGGAAGTTTCGTTTTTGCTGCTGTAAACAGTTCGATCCATGCGTCCTGTTTTTTGGGTACGCTTTCCTCGACCTTCATATTGAGAATTAAATCTGCATGGCCGGGAATGCAAGACCCGGCACAAAGCAGCCACTCCACACTGGCAGCAATTGGCACCGTTTCCCCAAGTTTCAGATTTTCAGGACATGTTATTTCTGTGATCAACAGCACTTCATTTTCATAACCATAGGTCACATCTTCGGGAGCTTCCAATCTTTGTGGATAAGGCCATTGCAAAGGTCCTGCCGTAAATCCTGGAGGCAGGTTCCATTTTATTTGAGTGGGCAATCCTGAATTTCCCGGATTCTTCCAGTAAATGTGACTGTGAGGAGGCAATTGGAAATAAACACCCACATTGAACTTTTTGTTTGGCTGTATCGTCTGGATCTCTGATATGAGTTGTACCTGAATGCTCTGAGATTTTCTGGATCCCGCTTGAACAGCAAGAGCGAAAAAAAATAACACGATAAGACTGTTTCTTACTCTAATTAAGTTCATAATGCATTCACATCTTAATCGATTAAAACATAACGCAGTCGGATGGAATTCGGTTCCACTAAATCACCTTTGAAAAAATATATCTGTAAATTAGAGACAAACCAACGAAGAAAATTTCGGAGAACCTGTTGGTAATGAGATATGGGTGATTATACACCAAACAAGGCGATATCGTATGGTTGGACTTAAATCCTCAGAATTGAAAACTTCAAGTCAATAAAAAACCCATCAGAAGCTGATGGGTTCTATCCATTTTAAAGGGTTTTTAGTCAAACACAATGGATCAACCTGTCCTAACGGGAATAAAACGATTAATAAGGTTTTACGCCGACGGCACGGTTGAGTATCAAGCCGATAATAGTCAGAATCGTCCAGATCAGCATGACATTGGTAATCTTCTGTTTTTTGTGATTGATCCATCCCCAGATAAACGTATAAAGCGCACAAATAATCCCCAAAATTCCCAAACCAACGCCCTCTTTCTTGAAAAGCTTGATCAACACAAGAACAAAACAAACCAACGCTCCGATCCCGATCAAATAGGCTATAAACTGCATTTTCCCCTCCTTGGTTTTGGATGATTATTCCCCTTCAGTGGGAACGAACACTACCTTTTAATAAACATTCTGATAACCCAATAAATAACCAGTCCGGCCATTATCACGTTAAAAAAACCGGTTTTTTCTTCAAGCCATCGGATTTTTCGATTGACCTTGTCATACCACGGTACGGGCAACAGGAGCATACCCGTCATCATTAAAAATCCCAGAACGAATAAAGGGGCAAATAGATGTTCTTTCATTGCCAAATTCCATTCGCCTTGCAATAGATAAAGAATAGCCTGGCCCAATCCACAACCCGGACAATTTAATCCCAGCGTCGTTTTGATTGGACATCTCCATAAACAGAAATCCATCCCCGTCGAAACAAAATAAATGGCTATGACAACAAGTAAAAAAAATACAACCTTTCTACGTTCAAGAAGAGTTGAAAAAGTCGGATAACGCCACTGCTTTTTCAGCCAAGAAAATATTGTCATTAAAAAAATTGAAAGTGAAGATGCTTTATAAAGTTAAACTTGATAGTTCCGAACGATTTGCAGCTTGATAATAAATACAAAGATATTTTTAAAAAGTCAAGATATTATTGAAAATAATATATATAAGCATCAAATTTTATTGACCATTCAAAACCAGAATTCACACTATCATAAAACGAATTCTTTAATCAGCAGGAATAATACTGTTATCCGCTATCAATTACCTATATTCACTGCTCAATGCTTAATGTTCAATGATCTTTGATTATTCATTTTGGAATTCACCCTTCAGGGTTTCATTTGGTGAAAAACTGAAGCCTGAATTCCCGTTCTGGATTTGAATATATGCTCCCATAAATTGGTTCATTCCCTTAAACCAGCTCATCAAAAACCGCTGCCAGCTGTTCTGTCAAATATTTCCGGTCAAACTGTTCGATCCGGCTGTCGGATAGTTTAAGAAGTGATTGCGTCCGTTTCCAGATGCCGATCCAGATTTCGAGAGCGTTCTGTATGCCATTGACGTCATCGGGATGCACTACAGTTCCGACATTCAGACGACGGATCAACTGAGCCGCCTCTCCTTCTGGCGCCAGCGCCAGAATCGGTTTTTTCGCACCGATGTACTCGTACAATTTCCCGGTGACGATACTCCTGCTGGCGGGCGCATCATCGATAATCAGCAGCAAGGCGGTCGTATCCAAAAGCGCTTGAATACTTTCCGCATGGGACACGTAAGGAATAGTTTCGATGATTTTTCCGAATCGTTTGAACGCCTCTAAAAACTGCGAATCGGCCCGTCCGATAAAACGGATTCGAATCTGTGAACGCACCTGCGTATTTTTGTGGAGGAGTTTTTCGAGTGCTGTCAGCAAAGTTTCCGGACTCCGGTGGCCATAAAGCGATCCGGTATAGGTTAGCACAAAATGGTCTTTGGACAAATTTCCCAGCCGGCTTTGAAAGTCCTCACCGTCGTAACCATTGGGAATGAGATCCCATTTGTTTGAATCAATTTTGGAATTTCTGGAAAGCATATCCTCTTTGATGCCTTGCGTGACCGTGATACATCGATCTGCTTGTGCCAAAACCGAATGTTCCATGAACCGGTCGATCCAGTGCGGCAAAAACCAGCGCTTCGGTGTGGAGAGCCATCCCACCCAGGAATCCCGGAAATCGGCTACCCAGGGAAGATGCGAATCTCTTTTCAACTGGCGTCCGATCAGATGACACGTGTAAGGCGGCGCCGACGAGAAAATCAGATCGACGGGGTGGCTGTCCAAAATTCTCCGGCCTTCTTTGACTGCGAGATTTTTCCAGAAACAGCGGGCGTCCGGGATGAAAAATGTGGAGCGAATGAATTGGGAAAACCTTTCCGAGAGAGAAGACTGAGTCCGGCTCAGCGTGGCAATGTCGATGGCTTCGTCTTTTTTCTTTGAAGTGATTGTTCTGTACAAATTGTACGGCTCGAAAATCTTGGTTCGGTAGATTTGAATGTTTTTCGGGATTTCACTGAAAAGCGAAGTATCTCTGGCTGGAAATCCGGCATCTTCATGAACGGTAAGAACAATTGGTTTCCAACCGAATTGAGGAAGATATTTGACAAATTTCAATACCCGCTGTACACCGGCTCCGCCAGATGGAGGGAAGTAGTAGGATATGATCAGCACTTTTTTCATAATATTCTTCAAACCCCAGTGTTTTTATAAAACTCTGGGGTTTTGTTTATTCATCCAAACGACTCGATGGCCTCGGCCATTCGGTCCCACGAATATTTCTTCTTCTCTTTCCGGATATTTCGGACAAACGCTTTCTCTTTTTGCTTTCGGTAATATTTCAGAACCGCTTCGGCCAGAGCATCCGGATCATTGGGCTCCACAACATATCCGGTTCGATTATCGATCACCACTTCGGGCAATCCACCCACGCGGGTTACAACCACAGGTTTGTCGTAATGATACGCCACCTGAACAATACCGCTCTGCGTGGCGGAAGTATACGGCAGCACCACGAGATCTGAGGCGCAAAAATACCGGTTGACTTCCTCATTAGGAACGAATTGATCATAGAGAATCACGTTCGATTTTAATTCGAGTCGATCAACCAAGCGATAAGTCTCTTCTCGGTCTTCGTAAAACTCGCCGCAAACGAGCAGTTTGATTTTCATGGCTTTCAACAGTTTCGGCATCGCGCGGATCAAATGGAGCAGTCCCTTGTATCTTCGAATATATCCAAAATAGAGAATCACTTTGTTATCTTGAATACCGATCCGTTTTCTTGCTTTGTTTTTGGACAAAGGTGGCGGAAAAATTTCATACACCGGATGGGGCACTTCCCGGTAAACAGCTTCCGGTTTTAGATGGAGAAGATCATCCCGAACCGAACGGGACTGCACGATAAAATAATCGATGAATCGAAGACCTAACCAGGAAAAGAAACTATCGAACAGTTTTTTCTCGTGGGGAACAATGTTGTCGCAGATGGCCATTGTCCGGACACGAAGAATACGGCTCGTCAAAAATGCGATGATGGCATAACAGGGCGCAAAAAACGGCATCCAGTATTTGAAGACAAGCAAATCCGGTTTGATCTGTTTTAACCAGAAAAAAGCGCGAACCCAAGTCAATGGATTGATTGAATCCAACAGAGGAACAGAAGGGACCGGCATCAATTCTTTCCCTTGATCTTTCTGGGTTTTCCCGGGAAAAAGAAAATTGGGATACTGCCGTGAAAAGGAGAGAACGAAAACCTGATGATTTCTGTTTGTCAGTGTGTGATAAAGAAGTGCAATATAATGGGCAATGCCCCCTCGCATGGGATAGGCTGTTCCGACGAGCACAATCCGCAAATCAGACTCCCAATGTCTGACGAATACTGTGTTTGTGATCTCCTGCCTGGGAGCGGGTAATCATCTCCCCCAGAAGTCCGATCGAGATAAACTGAACCCCGATGATGAGCAGCAGCACGCCAATGAACAAAAGCGGACGGTTGCTCAGGTAGATGGTTTTCGTGATTCGGAGAATAATGAGATAAATCGTGATCCCGCTACCGAGCAGGGTCGAAATTAGACCGATCAATCCGAAGAGATGAAGCGGCCGCCGCGTATACCGGCTAAGAAACATCACCGTGATCAAATCCAGCAGACCGTGCGTGAATCGGGACAGACCGTATTTGGTTTTTCCGTATTTCCGCGGCCGATGATGGACTGGAATCTCTCCGACTTTGAATCCTTCTAATTTGGCCAGAGCCGGAATGTACCGGTGCATATCTCCGTAAATGTGAATGGATTCGACCACCGGTCTCCGGTATATTTTGAGCCCGCAGTTCATATCGTGAAGGTGCAGTCCGGTTAGCATGCCGGCAACAGAATTATACAGTTTCGAGGAGATTTTTTTCAGAAGAGAATCTTTTCTTTTTTTCTTCCACCCGGAAATCAGATCGTATCCCTCGTTTAATTTCTGGATGAGCTCCGGGATTTCTGCAGGATCATCCTGAAGGTCTGCATCCATCGTTACGATCCATTCTCCGCTGGCCGTTTCGAAACCGGCGGACAGGGCCTCGGCCTTGCCAAAATTCTTCCTGAACCGGATGACTTTTGCCCGTTTGTCCTTTTTATGGATGAATTGCAAAATTTCAAAGGATGAATCCGAAGAACCGTCATCGATATAAATGACTTCGAACGGGATTTTTTCTACCCCACAGATCCGGCAGATTTCATCGTGCAGTTCGGAGATGGATTCCGCCTCGTTATAAAGCGGAACGACCACGGAAAGTTTGGCTTTTTTATTCAAAGGATGTCTTGTATCCAAGTTCAATCTTCTGGGCTCCTTTGGGAATACGAATGCCAAACCATCCTTTCCGTAGCGGTTTATTCATTCTGATTTCCTCGTACAGAAGCGTCATTCGTTGCTCGGGATCCCGATTGGCAAAAAGAATTTGCCTCGGGGAACGGATTCCCTTTCTTTTTTTGAACGCTCTGCCTTCCCATTTCTGAAAGGAATGACCCGAACTGTCGCATCTCTCCCACTTGGTCACAACCGGACCGTTCGGTTCAATCCAGTACTGTTCGCCGTTTTTCTCAACGAGCAGGTACCGTCCGCCTTCCGAAGTAAATTCTGTCAGTGAATCGAGCATGGAGCAATCTGGCACGAGAAGCCCGGTTACTCCTAACATGAACTGTGAAGGATTCCAAAAACCGGAAGGCAGCAGGTCCATATCGTTGATATCCGTAAGTGATCCTTGATAAACCACATTTTCCCACGGACTGTACAATAACCCATTGTCTCCCCCGAAACGAACGACAGCAAGACTCACACCCAGCGGTCCTTCGATTTTCATCCATAATGAATCGGGACTTTTTAGTACAATTCTCAATGTCCCGTAAAAAGAACCTTCCTGAGAGGCGATGTTAAACCGCGCAACTCCCTGAAATGTAATCAATTGTGAAGCGTGAATATGCACCTCGTTGAGCAGACGTTCGGGATTCATTTCCGGCAAAGGAGCAGCCGTGCGAAACGGACCGGCGCATCGAATCGACAATGCCAGAGCAGCAAAGATAAAGAACAATATCTCTTTTCGCAGGAACGCTTTTTTCATGGATGAGGTTCCGCATCGAGATGATTCAGTTTTTCTTTGAGTTCCGGGTTGTCCTGATTTAGTTTCAGCGCTTCTTCCCACGAACTTTGCGCCTCTTTTTTCATTTGAAGTTTAAAATAAACGTCGCCCAAATGTTCGACAACCACGGCGTTGTTTTCCCGCTGTTCACATGCTTTCTTGATATATTCCAGAGCGTTCTCATAATCTCCCATTTTATAGTAGATCCATCCGACCGTATCAAGATACGCCCCGTTATCCGGATCTTTGGTCAAAGCTTTCTGCGCCATGGTCATGGCTTCTTTTAGACGAACACCGCGTTCGGACAAACTGTAACCGTAATTATTCAACAGTAGTGCGTTTTCGGAATCCAGATGAAGGGCCTGCTGAAACACACTGTCCGAATAAACATACATCTTGAGTTTGTCATAAGCCGCGGCCAGTGCACTGAGAGCAGCCATCCATTTGGATCTGACGCGGATTGCATTCTTGTAATAGGGAATGGCTTCTTTGGTTCGGTTCAATTGATCGAAGGCCGAACCGAGATAAAAATTTCCGAGAGGATCTTCCGGAACAATCGACAGCGCCTTCTTCAGATAAGAAACAGAAGCCTCCAGACTGTCTTCTAGAAGCATGGAAATCCCCGAATAAAGCCACCCAAGATGGGTATCTTCGGAAAGTCGAGTGACATTCTTAAATTCATGAAACGCGAGATCGGGCTGGCGGGTATCAAGATAGATTTGACCTAAATTAAAATAAGGACGCCAATCCTTCGGAAACCGGTGTTTGATTTCCGCATAGGTCTGAACGGCAAGAAGCGAATCCCGCTTTTCCCAATAAATTTCACCCAAAAGCAGCCAGTTGGCAATATCCGAGGAATCGAGAGCAACGGCCTGCGTAAAAAGTTCGAGCGCTTCATTCCACATCCCTTTTGAAAAATAAAGCCGGCCCAACTGTTCTCTCGCTTCTGCAAACTCCGGCAGCAGATCGATCGCTTTCCGATAATTTTCCATTGCCCTGGAAGTATCTTTCAAAGCCTCTCTGGTCAAACCGAGTCCGTAATATCCAAACGCTTCATCCGGTTTCGATGTGACAAGCTTTTGAAAAACAGCCATTGCTTCTTCGTACTGCCCTTTATCGATATAGATCTCTCCAAGACTCATATATACTCTCGTCGGGACACTCTCTTGAGACGACAGAATGCGCTGGTAGATATCGATGGCTTCATCCTTTTTATTCATGCGTTGATAGAGCAATGCCAGGTTGTACAGTACATCGGTGCGGGTGCTGTCGTACCGAAGTATGCCCGTATACGCCTTTTCGACTTCCTCTAACTCGCCTTGACTCACATAAATATTGGCCAGGAGTTCACGGGCTTCATTACACTTGACATCAAAGTGCAGACATTGTTTCAATGACAGAACCGCGCTGTCGTCTTTCCCAAGACGGATGTAATCTTTGGCAATGTCCAGATAAATGACAGCGGAAGTAGAGTCATAAAGCAGCGCTTCCTGATACGCAAGAAGAGCGGAGGCATAATTCTGATTCAGATCGTCAATCACGCCATCGATAAAAAGCCCCACGCTTCTCGAATCGATTGGTTTGATATGAATCGGCCGAGTTTGAATCACCGTGCGCTGGGTTGCGCACCCTGTGAGAAGCACCAAAATGGCAAATAGATACAAAATAATTAACTTTTTCATATTGATAAAAAATTCCTCCATTATCCCCCAACTCCTATTCTGTTTTCAATTTATGATATTCCAAGAAAATTTCCAAGAGAAAAAACAGCACACCCATTTGACGTATTTCCTAATAATATGGTTCCCGCTTTCCATCAGCATATCGATTCATCCTTGTGTTCTGTCTTAACACTTGCGTATTATAACAAAAATGATTATTATTTTAAAATACGATACGGGAATCAATGAAAGGGGTAAAATAAATGTCTATCGATTTCAATTCCAAGAAAAAGCTCGCAGAAGGCAAAACCAAAATCATCTACGAAAATCCGGAAGATCCAAAATCGGTCTTCATGGTATTCAAAGATGACATCACTGCCGGCGACGGAGCTAAGCACGACGTGATTACAGGCAAGGCTTTGATCGACTGGAAAACGAACCGCGATATTTTTGAATATCTGAACAGAAAAAACATGCGGACACACTACATCGAAAGCCCGGAGGAAAAGGTTACCCTGGTCAAGAAGCTGGATTTCAAGATCAATCTGGAAGTCGTCACACGCCGCGTGGCCGCGGGCTCGATTCTGCACTGGGGAGGTGAAGAGGAAGGGAAACGATACGATACTCCGGTGACACAGTTTCATTACAAAGACGATCCGCTTCACGATCC
>CAZIAH010000020.1:0-45335 GCA_964537715.1 uncultured bacterium
GTTCAAATCTTGGAATCTGGAAGAAGTGACCGTAAGAAAAATGGATAACACCCCGTTCGGTGATGGGAAAGGAAACACCCAGTCTCGGCCCAACCTGAAACTTGGGAGAAGCTTTTTTATACCAGTAGGTTTGCCTTTCGGCCAGAGTTACAGCCGACTCGCCGGTATCCCAGAATCCATTCCCTTCGGTGCCGTCCGCATCATGCGTATTTGGAATGCCGTCCGTTCCCCAATCGTGATAACGGTTTGCCGGTTTGATGGGATTATAGATACTTGGATCGCTCTCATCGTTTAAAACCACTCCGTCCGGCTCGAAGTAATCGAACCGGACGCCCAGATTGACAATCATGTTCCTGAATTCCATCTTGTCCTGGAGATAGACTGAAAATTCAACAGGTTTGTGCCGGTAGGTGCTGTGATAAATCGTGCTGTCATCCAAAACACGGGTCTGGATGTAAGGACTTACCGGAATAAAACCAAACAAATATCCGAGACTGCTCTGCTGCTGAACAGGACGCAGTGTAAACCCTTCTCTATAAACATCATGATGCCGATATTCGACTCCCGCCTTGACCTGATGTGTTGAAGTAATCTGGCTTGTAAAATCCAGTTTCCCCAGATAGGTCCGGGTTTCTCTTTCGAAGCGCTGGTCATCGGTTGCCGTTCCAGAACGGGTGTCCGTATCCGAGGTTCCTGCCGTTTTAAAACTGAACGCTTCCTGCAAAGCCAGATCAGGATGGACATAACGTGGATCATGGATATCTTTGTACACATATTTCTGATATCGTTTTGAAAAATAGGAAAAATCCACCCGATAAAATGTCCTGGAACTCAAAGTATGTGTCAATTGCGCAATATGGGTGATTCCTGTTTTAAATTTCTTGGGGGCGCCATCCGGATTGAAAATAAAATCACGTTCATGGTCAAAGATACTCCATTCGGTATAATCCACATCGTCCAGGATATAGTTGTAGGAAAATCTAAGTGCAGGAGTCATCCGGTAGATCAGCTTTCCCTGAAGATAATTCTTACGATTCCAGTTCATGGGCACCCGCTTCCCGTCGCCCTTGCCATTTTTATGTATCTCTCGAAGTGTCTCGTAATAAACACCAAATGAATCCGGATTGAGGGTGCCGAGTTCGTAGGTCATATAATTGATCAGCATCGAATCGATATGCGTATTCGACCCCAAAACATATGCAAAAGCGCGCGTACTGTCGGTCTGAGGATAACTCATATCCCAGTACTCGGAAGCAAAATCCTGGATATAGTCATCGTCCAGAACAAGTCCGGCTGTCACTGCATTCGGATTAAAACGGCGTTCTCCACTCAGCCATCCGTCAAAATAAATAGAGCGCGCGTTGAGATAGAAAAAGATTTTGTCTTTAACAAGAGGACCGTTAAAACTTCCTTCGACATTCCGAATTGCCAAAGGATCCACATCATCGATATGCATAAAAACATCTTTATGAGAACTTAAATAATCCCCCATATACGCAGTGAATGATCCGCCGAAACTGTTGCTTCCTTCCTTGGTCGTGATGTTGACGATTCCCGACATGGCCTGACCGTATTCTGCATTGAATGCGCCGCTCACCACTTGAAGTTCCTGAACCATATCTTTGTTAACATCCACGACCGCTCCGCCATCATACACATCGGTGACAGGGACACCATCTATCCAGTAACTGAGTTCGCCTGTTCTGCCGCCGCGAACGTGAAGCCCGCCTCCGGAATCTTTGACCAGACCGGCCTGCAATTCAATGGCTTCTGATACTTCCGTTACAGGCAGCGTCTCGATTTCATCTGCATTCATCACTGCTGTTGTTGCGGTCAAGTCCTTAACCACCATCGGTCTTTCCGCGACCACAGTAACGGCTTCACCCGATTCCAATACAGTAGACTTCAGAGAAAAATCGATCTCTGTAGTCAAATCCACAGAGACCACGACGTTTGCCATACGAACGGACTGATAACCAATCATGGAAGCTTTCAGTGTGTACGTGCCCGGTGGAACATTCAGAATAATATATTTCCCGTCCATATCGGCTGCCGCTCCGTGTATTGTTTTTTCGATCATAATATTCGATCCGATGAGAGGTTCGTTGGTATCCTGATCTTTCACCACCCCCATGATCTTTCCCGTTGTTCCGGCATGAATCAAAGAAACCGAAAATCCCAATACTGTTAAGAAAACCATATCAATGAATATCCCCTGAAATTTCATTTTCATTATCTGCTCTCCTCTGCATGAATTCATTAAAAAGGAATGCATTGATCCTCTTAATTAGTTGTTAGATAACCACAACTGTCCCGAATGACCAACTGGGTTTCAAAGCGCTTTTTAACCGGTTTTGATTCTTCTCCCGATATTTTTTTCATTAAAATTTCAACGGCCATTTTCCCCATCTCATACATAGGTTGTCGCACTGTGGACAATCCCATGTATTGGGCCAGCTCAATATCATCAAAACCGATGACAGAGACATCTTCCGGAATATTTAATCCATATTCCTTGATGGCTTTGATCGCACCTGCAGCCTGTATATCGCTTGAAACAAATACAGCTGTTGGCCTGTTCTTATTGATCTGAAGCAGTTGTTTCATCGCGGTATAACCTGCCTCACGATTAAATCCGTCCTTTTCAATATCGGAATCGCTGATCACAAGATAGCGTCGCTTATACTGAATTCGATGATCTCTCAAGGCTTTCTGATAACCTTCCAGTCTCATTTTTGCGGGAATGCTTTTTAATTGAGCATCGATCATGCCGATACGTGTATGACCCAGACTGATCAGATGTTTGGTTGCCAGATACGCGCCCTGTTCGTTTTCCACGGTCAGTGAATCCAGACCGTTATGGTCGCTGTCGATCAATACGATGGGAAATTGTGAATGCAGGAATTTTTTAACGTAGTGGTCTGAAATAGAGAGCGATATCAGCAGTACACCATCCACTTTTCGCTCCTGCAGGGTTCGTTTGAGAAATATTTCTGTCTTTTCCGTTTGATCGACACTGAAGAGAAGCAGGTCATACTGATATTTTGATATTTCCTGCTGGATACCTCTCAGAAGTTCCAGATAAAAATAGCCCGTAAAAACCGGCACAATGATAGCAACCATATTGGTTTTTTTCCGTGCCAATCCCTGGGCCAGTGCGTGCGGCTGATATTTTAATTCCTGGATTGCCTGATCGACTTTTGCCTTGGTTTGAGAAGATATTCTTGGACTATTATTAATGGCCCTGGATACCGTACCGATGCCGACACCCGCCTTCTTCGCCACATCGTAAATAGTCACTGCCATTGGATCTCCCCCGCCTTTAAAAGAGATCTGGAAGCGCTTCCAAACAAAGTCTTAAAAAAAAGGCCTTTCATGGAAGCCCTTCCACGGTTTAATAATACAAAATCCTATTTTATTTGTCAAGTTCTTTTTTAAAAGAAATTCACATTTAATATATTTCTGTTAAATATTTTTGATATATCTGCAAACCTTCCTACTATAGCATAATTCGATTCATTTTATTTCAAATTGTCTGTTCCCAAGTTTAATTTTGAAGAAACGACCACAGCATGATTCCAGAAAACAAACTTGTTTGTATTCTGCTCATTGATGACAGTCCAGATGATGTTTTTTTGACCCTGGAAGCATTTAAAAGGGGGACGAAAATTAAACAATTTCATGTTGTCGAAGACGGACTGGAGGCCATTTATTTTCTTCGAAAACAAGGGAAGTATAAAAATGTTCCGCGTCCTGATTTAATACTTCTCGATTTGAATTTACCCAAAAAAAACGGAAGAGAAGTTCTTGATGAAATAAAAAAAGACCATTCGCTGAAAAATATTCCGGTCATTATTTTATCAACTTCCACAGACTGGAAAGATATTGAAACGACCTATGAATTGAATGCAAATTGCTATATATCCAAACCAAGTGATTTCGAAATGTTTATCAAAGTAACACAATCTATTGAAAACTTTTGGTTCAATACGGTCAGCCTGCCAAACAATTAGCATAAATTCCCTTTTACTCGGATATCAATATTGTCACACCCTTCGCCGGTACACAAACAGTGATTGTTTTCTTCCGAACAACCTTGTCTCTCCCGAATACGTTCCGATATTTTCTAAATTTCAACTGTTCCCACGACAGACGAACCGTTCGTTCCTGGGATTCCCGATTGAAAAGAAATAGTCCCTGCTGATTTTCAGCGGATCTTGAAAAACCGAAGCAGTGCATATCCGTTGTATTTTCAAGAATCTCAAAATCTCCTTCTCTGAATACCGGATTTTCACGTCTCATTTTAATCAAGGATTTATAATAATTGAACAGATCGTGATCAAATTTAACTGAATCCGGAAAACGAAAATGATCTGCCAAAGGATGGCTTTTTTCAATATCATATTTCAACTCCGGCCAGACCATGGGTTTGCGGTCATCGGGATCGTCAGCTCCCCACATACCGGCTTCATCTCCGTAATAGATAACGGGAGAACCGATAAAACCCATCTGAAAAGCGATGATCTGCTTCTGTATCCGACGCTGAAACTCATCGGGTCGACAGATATTATAATCGGGATTGGATCGCGGACTGTTCTCCCTGTCAAAATTTCGGTCGGGATTCACGATCATCGAAGCCAGTCGATCCGTATCGTGTGAATCGATCAAATTCCAGAGTAAATAAATCGTATCTCCCGGATAGAGTTTCAGAATCTGTTTCAATCGGTCGGCAAATTCATATCCAGAAATGGCGGCTTTCTGATCGATAAAAAAGTCAACCACCGCATAGGCAAACAAATAGTTCATCGTATTATCCATACGCTTGTCTGCGATATATTCGGAAGCATCGTCCCAGATTTCCGAAACCAAAAGGGCCGAAGGATTGATTGACTTCACGTAACGATACCAGTCACGCCAAAACGGAGGGGCCACTTCGTTGGCTACATCGAGCCGCCAGCCATCAATGCCATCCTCAGGATTTCCGTCTCCATTCGGATCCATCCATCGTTTTGTGATCGCAAAAATATACTCTCTGGGACCGTGTACCAATCCATTTTCGTCTTCCGCAAATTCAGGCAGGGTCTTAACACCCCACCAGGCTTTGTAATCAAATTCATTCTTCTTTGTAGTCGGATCATCCCACGAAAGAATATCATACCAGTCTTTATACCTTGAGTTTTTTCCATTTTTCAGTATATCCTGAAATGCAAAAAATGCCCTTCCACTGTGATTGAAAACCCCATCAATGACAATACGAATACCCTTCTTGTGTGCTTCTTGAATCAGTTTTAAAAAAGTGGAATCCGCACGGGTCCAGATCCAGGTACTTGGATTTTCATTTTCGCCGGCTTCTTTCAACCTTTTTTTATCCCCGAACGAATCAGGGCCGAAATTGTCATCGATGTGATGGTAACTGCCTGTATCGTATTTGTGCAGGCTTTCTGCTTCAAATACCGGATTGAAATAGATCGCATTGATTCCCAGATCGACCAAATAATTTAACTTCTTGATGACACCGATCAGATCCCCGCCGTACCGGCGTGCGAACACATTTGTCAAGTCATAGAAATCATTCGAGTATTTCCCTTCCCAGGGTTGCATCTTGTACCAGTCGCTTGTCCAGGGATGGACCCGCCATTCAGGGTTCATTCTGGCTTCCGGCACCTCTTCCACGGTCGGATCGTTTATGGTATCGCCGTTGCAGAACCGTTCGGGAAAAATCTGATACCAGACAATCCCTCTCGCCCAGTTCAAGGGGTCAACAGCTTCCCGATCCTGGGGAGTTCCGGCCTGACCAATGGAAGACACAAGCTGCAATAAAAGGAATAACCGTACAACCTTCATAATACCCCCTCTGATTTTATCCAATTATTTATAAATTGACTATAAGCGATGTGAGAAAAGCAGTATCTGTTTTTTTAATCCCAGGAGCCGGTACCTGGTTCTGATAGTTAACAAGATATCTTAATCCGATTGAAAGCTGATCGCTCAAAGCAACTTCAAGAGCCGTTTCCGCATCGATATAATATTTTTCCATCTCCTCGACCGAGGTGAGATAATCCGCTTTCCCTTTCAATGTGATATGTTCTTTGATCTTGCCGGTATATTCAGCAGCCAGTTTCACAGAAGTATATGATGAAGTTTCAGAAGCTCCTACCGATCCCTTTTCAAAGTCATAGCGGCCTGACAGCAAGGTGTTGAGTTCGTGCTTCTATTTTTGAATTACATTGAAACCAAGACCCGGCCCGGTTGAAAAACGGTACTCGTATCCAGAAAAGCGGTCGCGCAAATAGGAGCTCTCGATAAATCCGAAGACTCTGCCCGTAAAAACCCGTTCATAACGAATTTCAGCGTTGAATTTGTTCGCACTCTCTGTCTGATTGTTTTTGGCCATCAGGTATCCGCCGCGGGCAATGCACTTGTTTTTCTGAAACTGCCCTTCCACGTTGAAGTTTACCGAAATATTTTCTGTTTTCGTATTCCCCGATGTCTGGGCATACGAAAGTTCAAACCGTGTGGCAATTTTCCCCTCGCTGGCAAAGCCCTGACCCAAAATGAATGCCACGAACAATAAACATAACCTGTGAATGACTTTCATGATTTATTGTCTCCTTATCATTACTCCGCCAGTCTTTTCACCACAATCAATGTCGCATCATCTTCCCAATTGGTCCGGTTGCCATATTCGTAAACATGATTGTAGACATTTTGAACGAGTGCTTCTGCAGAGATCTCGCACTGCCGGGATACGAGTTTTTTCAACCGTTCGATTCCAAACAATTCCTCGCTCTGATTTTTTCTCTCGATGATGCCATCCGTATACATAACGAGTACCGAGCCCGGATCGAGCCGGATATAGGATCGCGAAAGTTCGATTTCAGGCATAAAACCGAGCGTGATGCCAGTGGCTGGCAGATCCACAATGGTGTTTCCGTTAATTACAAACGGAGGCGGATGACCGGCATTCACGAAGAACAGATGTCCGTCATTTTCGATTTCGCCTAAAAACAACGAAACGAAATTCGTCGAATACGTACTTTGCTGAATGACCTGATTCAGCTTTTGCAGCGTGTGGACGATTCTCATCTCTTTGGCCAATCCCATGCGCAGGCCGATCACCACATCCCGTACCAGAAGGGCGGCCGGTAAACCGTGGCCGCTGGCATCTCCGATGCTGACACCAAACATATCATTATCCAGCTGAAAATATTCATAAAAATCGCCTCCCACCCATTCCGCGGCTTTGGACCGCCCGCAAATCTGATATCCCGGAATCTGCGGTGCGCTTTTGGGAAGAAGGCTACGTTGAATCTGAACCGCTCTTTCCATTTCGGTCCAGATCGTATCCGAAAACATTCGATAATTAATCGCTGTCCGAACCGCATTCATGAACAGGATAATTTCTTCACGGCTCCAGCCTGTATTCAGCTCAAATACCAGGAGCCACTGTTTTTCAGGGTTCGATATCAAAGCGGCTGCCGGCACGATGTAATCCTCTGTGGTTTGAACCACGAAATTGGAGAGTAATTCCGAACGATCATAAATGTAACTCCGATGCTGCATGACAAGTTGAATCACTTCGCTCGCTTTTGATATTTTCGATTTCAACCGCATGCATTGGCGTTTCGAAGAGGAATGCACCAGAACAAAATCCTCCCCGCGTTCTTCATAAACATGACTGCATCGGATTCGTAATGTGCTCCCGAATTTGTTTTCCAGTTCCGCCAAAATGGAGGGTAAAAAATTTTTTCCCGATTTTTCTTTGTGGATCGTTGCAAGAATCGCATCTAATTCGCGATAAAAAACTTTAGGCTCCATATTCTGTCCATTTTAAATGTTGAATTTTCTGGTCGTCACCGTCCACAGGAAGCATCAAGGCTTTCCAGAGTTTATTAACACACTTATCCAAATCCTTATTGATATGACGAAAATACCAAATATAAAAATACAAAACATGGTTCATTTCAATTTTTTACAAACCAAACAACTCACTCCATTGAAGTCATCTTCCTCTTGAGTTTGATCAAATAAACGATATGCTGCCGTTCTTCATCAATCAGTTGCTGAATAGCATCATTTTGGGCGGTTTGGACAAAATGGATCAATTCCTGGAAAAAAAAGATGGCATCCTTTTCAAACTGGATCCCATAGTTGATCGCTTCGAGAGGCGTTTTCACATATTGACCAAATGCTTCCGGTTTCACTTCCGTATACAATTTGTCGTCCACGAGTGCCTGTCCGTAGGCATCCATTTCGCCGGGATAAGACTCGACAGTTTTGGGTGCTTTCAACGTTTCCCGTATGCTTTGAAATTTCCTAATGTGCGCATCTTCCCAGTCACGCAATTTGATAAACAGTTCTTTCATTTCGGGTTCATCGAAATGATTGGCAACTTGATCATAAAAATTTTTTCTGGCTTTTTCTTTTTCAATGCCGATATCCACCACCTCTCCGGTATTAAAAACATTGACCATTGTTTACTCCTTTCTCAATTTATAGAAATTAGGTTACAAAAATTACAATTTTGTTTCAATGAGTGGATCATTTTGGCGAATCCCATCCGAATCGTATACGGCTTCATAATGAGTTTTCGAATCCGGATGGAATTCGAATAAAATGATATTCTTGTCATACTCGCCGACGCGATTGATGAATCTTTTGAAATCGGCATAGGTCTCTTTCGGGATAAGAACCATATTTGACTGAAAATCCCGCCTGCAAACAATACGTCCCGGTGACGGACAGTCTATCGAATAATCGATTGAACCGTATGGTTTTTCAATAGCCTTCTCTTTGAAAGAAATATCACACTGCCATTGAATTGGATAATTTAACTCGATTTCATCTGTCACATGCAAAGGAAACCGCAATTCGATATCATACCGTCTTTCGTTCTCGCCGAACATTTCGTACCACTCGAAACGACTCAAGGCGCCGGGCTGAAAAATCAGAGTCGAATCATTCCTGTTTATACGTTTCGATGAAATAAATTCTCCATAAATATTCAAAGATTCTCCCAGGTTTTTCAGACCATCGAATCGAACCTGCCGGCATTCGAAGCCCGGATATCGGGACAACAACTCTCTGCCAAACCAGGATTCGAATTCCTCCGGATGCATGGATCGAATACGCAAACGTTCTTCACTGGCAGGCGCTCCGGTCTCAATCAATTCGAGCGACCCCGAAATGCATCCGGTCGAATCCAGTACAAGGTTCCATTTTCGATGAATCAGATTATCCGCGGCTGTCGAAGCAGGCGTTCTTTGAAACTGGGATTTTTCTTTCGACTGGACAATAAACGCCAGACGATTCTGATCGAACCAGGGAAGCTCCCCGAATCCGCAGGTCTTGTACGTGGCATCCATCCAGAGCTCGGTGCTGTCGGTCAAAACAGTATAAGCGATGGCATGATTGAAATAGGCCTGGGAAACCAGCGCCGTGTCCACGTTGCCATTCTGCCAGGTAGAAATCAAAACCGGAGAAACGTCGATATCTGCCGCCTTTGCCATCGCTACGATCAATGCAACCATATCTTTGCAGTCGCCGTATCGATTTTTAAGGACCTCTCCTGCGGCATGGGGCTGATATCCGCCCAGACCGATCTCTATGGCAATATACCGGATTTTTTCTCTGACAAAAATATAAATACGTTTGAGTTTTTCTATTTGCGAAGCACTTCCTTCCGTAATCTCTCGGACAATTTGACGAATCTCGTTGTTCGGCTTCATCCGATCATCCGCCAATTCGAAAAACCATTTTCCAATATCTTTCCATTTTGAGACACCGATTGGTGAAAACATCAGATGTGCGGCTTCTTCGCCGGCATTCGGCATACCCGCTTCGGGCAGAATGGGAGGCAGATCTCTCACCTCCCAGATATGATTGGCTTTCGTGCTTCGCGGCAACGGATCGACTTTTGGTTCGACGACCACACCGTATGCCTTCCAGTGAATGTCCCAATGGTTCGGACACCGGATATTGTATCTCGAAATAAGAACCGGATCGTTATGCTGAAACTGCCAGTGCGTCCAGAATGTAAAATTGCCAACGGTTTTTTCCCAGCGGTATTCAACGATGCATCCCGGTTCGATGGCCGGCATAGTAAACCGTTTCGCGCGAATGTCCGAATAAAACACATAGTCCGGATAGAGATTGGTATCAAAAATTTGATCTTTTTCAAGCCGAACAATCTCCCCGTTCGAACGAATGGTGCGCCCCTTTATCCCGGTGACGTGAGTTCCCCTTCCATACGGAACGAGCACATTCGCATTTGCAAAACCGCGCTCGTTCAGAATTTTGATGATCACATGCCTTTCCAGATGGGAAAAAGTGATCTCGCCGCTGCCGCCCACATCGAGATCGGCTTCATCCAACAGAATGACCGCCCCGGCTTCGGGATAATCTTCCTGGCCCGGCAGGGTATCTAGCGAATATCCGGGCCAATCGATCCGGCTTGCCCAGTGGGAAGAAGCACAGTGCGTGAGTAAAAGCAAAATGGTCGTCAGCACGATTCCTGAAAGGCAGATCCGATTTTTAAATCGGATGGGCTTAAATTGTCTGTTCAAATACTTCATTATTTTATAATAAAAATATTCTTTTCTTCTTACAAATTTCTATCATCTCCTCGGGCCAGACACTGGACTGTACTTCCCCAACATGGGCTTTTCTCAGAAAAAGCATGCAGAGACGGGACTGCCCGATCCCGCCGCCGATCGTCAGTGGAAGCTGATCATTGAGCAATTGCTGATGGTAATCGAGTTGAGTCTTATACATCTCACCTTTGATTTCCAATTGTTTGAGCAGGGATTCTTTGTCCACACGAATTCCCATCGAAGAAAGTTCAAAAGAAGATTGCAACATCGGATTCCAGACAATAATATCCCCGTTGAGTCCCTTTTTCCCATTTTCCGTTTCCGTGATCCAGTCATCGTAATCCGCTGCGCGCCCATCGTGCGGTTCGCCGTCTTTCAGTTTGGCGCCAATGCCGATGACAAACACAGCCTCCTTTTCTTTGCAAATGGCATCCTCCCGCTCCTTTGGAGTATACTTGGGATATTTTTCTTCCAATTCTTCGCTGTGCACAAAGAAAATCTCTTTGGGAAGATTCGGTTTGGGAAGTTGAGGATATTCCATGCAAATCATCGTTTCTTTCTCATAAATGACGCGATATATTTTGCGGACAATTGTTTTGAGAAAATTCAAATTCTTCTCTTCTCTGCTGATCACTCTTTCCCAATCCCATTGATCCACATAAATGGAATGCAGATTGTCGAGAATTTCTTCGGGACGAATCGCATTCATGTCCGTGTAAAGCCCTTCGCCTTGTTGAAAACCATAATCGGCCAGCGCCTTTCGTTTCCACTTGGCCAGAGATTGAACGATTTCGGCTTCCTCGCCCATATCCTTGACCGGAAAATGGACTGGCTTTTCCACCCCTGAAAGATGATCATTGACACCTGTTCTTCCCAAAACAAACAGCGGAGCAGAGACTCTCTGGAGATTGAGTTCGTTCACGAATTGCATCTGAAAATGATCTTTGATTAACTTGATCGCTTTCTCGGTTTCCCTTAAATCCAAATAGGATCGATAATTGTCGGGTAAATTCAAGTTGCGCCTGTCAGTCATTCTCCCTTCTCCCTGTTGTTTTCTCAAAAATCGATTCCTCCTCTTTCTGAACCATTCCACTAATAATGAAAATTAAAAATCAAAGATCAAAAATTAAAATAAAAATGCAAAAATACCTGGTGGGATGACACCGAATCCTGTTTTTGATTTTTCATTTTAAATTGTCATTTTACATTTTAATATTTAATTTTTACATTTTACGAAGTATACGCCATAATCATCCGTTTATTTTAATGCAACAACATCCTCTATAACTGAAGAATACGTAATGTCCGGAAATCCGTTTCCCTCTTTATCCGTAATCCTGAAATAGTATCCCCAGTCACCGGTGCGATTGCAGACTTTGACCAATATCCGATTACGCCCCTTTTTCAAAGTGACCGGAACAATGTTGTCATCGATCACGGCATTTCGGACAATGTTAAGCTTCCAGACTTCCTGACTGTTCAACCAGACTTTAACCGCTTCGTTGCTACCGACACGGAATTCGACTTCTCTCTTATCCGGAGACTGAACATCAATGACTCCATACGCCACGGACCAGTTGTACGGATGATAGATTTCCCTGAAATTAATATAACCGTCCTGTGTGCCATCCGTTGCCAACTGCCATTTCAATATCCGATTTTCATATGGGACCAATCTACCCACATCGATCTTTTTCTCCGGTGGGAATTTTCGTTGAAATCCGTTGGTGTTATCAAAGGGGCCGATTACCATCCATTTTGATTCTTCCGGCATACCGACCAGACTCAACTGCTGATCTGCAGACGCTTCATCTCCCTGATGAGAAAATAAATCAAAAAGCAACAATCTGAAACCGGTTTCAAACATTTTGGAACCATACTCTTGAGCCGATTGAATCAGCATTTGATAACCCTCGATTCTTTCTTGGGGTTGATTGTAGAAAAAACGATTCAAATAAAAGAAATACTGCCACAACTCATTATAACCCAATTGACGCACGTCTTTGACTACTTGAAAAAATTCTGAATAGTCGACCTGTCTGTACGAATTCAGAAAACCGGTTTCTTTCCCGGCTTTCGCCTGTAACAGCAACATTTGAAAATGAATCAGCAATCGGGTCAGGGGACTCTCTGATTCTTTGTACAATTTTTCCAACACGGCGAGAGATTCGTCCAAATTCATATCGAACCGAAATGACAATGTGGTTAAATTATCAAAATTCTGATTTCCCAGCATGGTAGAATCAGGAGATTGCACCATCTTCTGATAGTATTGCCTTAAAACCGCATCCGCTTTCGAAGAGTCCTGTTCTGATGCATACAGCTCAAACAGTCTTTCCAAGACATAAAACTGAAATAGGTTGTTATCCAGAGAGCGTTGAAATAACTCAATGGCTTTGTCCGGCTGGCCTGTACGCCAATACATCAAAGCGATGCTGTTATCATATAAAAATTCCAAGGGACCTTCGGGAACCCGTTCCAGGGTTTTCTGAAAAAACTCGCGCGCCCGATTGTATTGCCCGCGATCAAGATAGACATTGGCCAGATGATTCCAGGACGGATAAAAGTCATCGTTGACACGAATTGCCTTTTTAAATAACTTTTGTGCCTTTTTATATTCTCCCAGATAGAGATAAATTTCCCCGAGACTGTCGTAAGGATTGGGCTCATCGGGCGCCATTTTGATGTACTTTTCAAGATGGGAAATCGCCTGTTTAAAATCTCCCTTTTGAGCATACGTATAACCGAGCATGTTCATGACCAGTTTGTTTTTGGGATCGATTTCCAAGGTTCTTTGATAATACCGAATGGCTTCGTCATACTGATGCAACCCATAATAAAGATTGGCCGCGTTGTAATTGGCTTCGGCATCATCAGGAAATTTCTGAATCCATTCCTGATACGTTTTCAATATCCTATTGATATCCGCGACCATGAATGCTTCATTCAAATCGATCTGATACTGTTCTCTGACCGTGGCTTTCTCTTTCAAAGATTCAAGATTTCGCAGTGTCTGAGACGCCAGATCTGTCTTCCGCTGCTGTATATACGTATTAAACAGTCTGAGATGGGCATCCACAAAATGGGGGTCCGCATCCACCGCCTTTTCAAATTGCTGCATTGCTTCATTGATCAACAGCTTGTTGTAAAAATCCTCTCCGATCGTATAATATCGCCAGGCTTCGAGCGAATGGGTGGAAAGTTCGGCGATCCCTCTTTCCTGTTCTCCCTTTTCCAGTGCGACCTGCATTTCCTGTTTGATGTGCTGCGTCAGATTATCTACCATGCTGAAAAGTGTTTCCAATCCGGGACCTTCGACGCTCTCTTCCTTTAAAACCATCCCCCGGTTTGGATCCTGTAATTTGACATTAATCTGGAGTGAATCACCGTTCTTGACAATACTACCCGTCAGCACGGTCTCTACATTCGCCTCTTTCGCCACGATTGCAGCCATCCTCATATCGAACTGATTGATATCGGAAGTCTCCTGGATTCTTTGAAGCACTTCGAACAAACGATCCGTAGTCAACACAGAGAGGTACTGGGACTGTGAAAGAGAACGAATGAACATCTCGGTCAATCCCTTTCTCAGCCATTCGAGATTCTGATCTCCGGTTTTGTTTTGGAAAAACATCACGGCAACGGAACGGCGTTTGGCCGGCTCGAGATGAATCGTTGTGGTCAGCTGCTGGTTGGATTCTGCGGCTATGTTTTCATTGGACAACTTAATTTTTCTCTGACCGGCCGGGCGTCCGCAGTTGATGATCAACGCCTGTACGATCATGTAAATCGTAAAAATGATCAATTTGGTTTTCATATTTAAAACTCCGTTTTTTTTAAATTGCTCTGAGCGTCACCAGTGTGATATCGTCGTTTTGTACTGCGCCGTGAACAAAATTCCGAATCGATTTAAGTATGCTCTCCCGGATCTGAACGGCATTCTCACTCTTTACTTGATCGATGCATTGAATCAGCTTTTCCTCTCCGAACTCATTCCGGTGGCTGTTCATCGCCTCCGAGACACCGTCCGTGTAAAATAAAAAGACATCTCCGGTGCGATACGGCATGGTTTGCTCGCCTAAAGATTTTGCAAAAAGACTTCCCTGTTCCAAGCCCAAACCGATCCCTTCGGGGATCATGCAGACTGTATTCGCGGGTTCGGAACGATGCATCAGTAGAGCATTGTGGCCGGCGCGTGCAAATCGAATGACTTGTTTGGAAACATCGACGATCGCATAAATCATTGTAATAAAAACCTTGCGATCCACACTGCCGAAAAGCCGCTGGTTCAAATCGATCAGGAGCTGTCTGGGTGAAGTATGAATGGCGGTCAGGGAAAGCATCAATCCCTTGACAACGGCCATATAAAACGCAGCCGAGGTTCCTTTCCCCGTGACATCGGCAATCGCAATACCAAGTGTGTGATCGTTCAGCACGAAAAAATCGTAATAATCCCCGCCGATCTCTGTGGCCGGGATGCAGAGACCGTCAATATCCAGACCCGCCAATTTCGGATTAGATTTGGGAAGCAAATTCTGCTGAACCCGGCGGGCAATATCGAGCTCATGCTTCAGTCTTTCCTGCTCGGTCAAATCGTCCAGGAGATTCGCATTCTCGATGGCAAATCCTCCCTGTCTAACCAAAGTCATCAGGAACTGTTGTTCATGTTTGCTGTATCGGGAACCCGTTTTTTTCGGTCCCAACACAAACAGCCCGAGAACCTCATCCTTGATAATCATGGGAACGAGAAGTCCCCGATTATCGAGATCCGTCAGCTTCTCTATTTCTTTCTGCATTTCCGGGAAATGACAGAAATCGATCAAAAACTGCGGATGAGAATCCTTGATGAAATGTTTACAATCCGTTTCATGACAGCGAAATGTAACTTGCTTTGGGGGGGTATCGGGATACGCGCTGGTCAATTTGAATTTCATTCTGTCTTTTTTATCTTTTAGAAAAAGGTAACCACTTGTCGCCTCCAGGGCCTGTGCGATTCTTTTATTGACCAGTTTGGCAATCTTGTCAAGTTCCATGACATAGTTCAAATCACTGCCCAGCATTTCGATTTGCGTTTTTTCCTGAAGCCCCTTTGCCATATAATTGAACGTCTCCGCCATTTCACCGATTTCATCCCGGGAACGAATATGCACCTCCTGATTCAAATCCCCGCGGGATATTTGAATCATGGCATCCGTGAGTTTTCCGATCGGTCTCACGATCCGCTGACTCATCACAAAGGAGATTCCCATGGCGCAAACGATAAACAAAACAGCGAGACCAAAATTCCACCTGAGATTGCGTTGTTTCGCATCGTTTAAATCCACCAGTGAAAAACCGACCTTGACCACTCCCAAATTTCTATCTCCACTCAGAATATTGACTGAAATCGATTCGAAATCTTTCTGGCTTTCCTTGGCGATCTGTCGTCTGTCCAACTGCATCACAATATTGGCTTCTTCCACATGGGTCAGGGCTCTGTCAAGTTCCAGATCCACCCATTCGGTATTCAACACATGCGCCTTGAGATTCATATGTTCGTCAAAAATAGCGATATAGACGATGTCCGGATTTAATTTCAACTGGTTGTTAATGTAATTCTGATACACGCTCCAATCTTCGGTTTGCACGGAGCGAATGGTTGCAATATTGTTCGCCAGACGATTCATCTGCAGCTTCACCTGTTCAACGCGCAGCCCCAATTCCCGGATGGTAAAAACATATGTCACGGTTCCCATGATCACAACAATGAGCATTACGATGGAAAGCGCGATCCGATATTTTAAACTGAATTTTATCTTCGGAATGACCATATCCGTTCCCTGAAGTAATAAAATAGGCACAAAAGAGCACTGATGAATCTAAATATTATAACGGATTTAACAGTACAAAGCAAGTAAAAACTTGGGAAGTTAGAAGGACAGGATGACATGAAATGATTTGGATCGTTCGGGAGCTCTGATTAGTCCAGTAGGTTGGGGCTTGCCCCAACATTATTCGTCAAACTCATATTTATCACAATCAATTTCTGTATATCCCCAATTTTTTTCTCGTTCCCAACTGGGTTTGGGAACGAGAGGGTAAAACTGATCTTATATTCTTTTATCATCGGCTGATGAGCCTGGATTTTTATGGTGCTACTTATTGATTCTTTCTTTTCGATCACCTTTTGGTTCGTTTAATCCTAACTATCGTTCTTCAATATCTCTGGCAAATCCACAAATGAAAGTAAAATTGGCTAAGATAACTGTGGAAAATAAAAATACAAAAACAATATTAAAGATGGTATCTGGATCGGTTTGTCCCGGCAAATAACCAAAAATTCCCAGTTCCATTACAATTAACCACGAAATAGCAGTTGCTGCCAAACCATAAATCCACAGTTTGGATAATGCTTTTCTCAACCGCTCAGGCAATATTTTCTTCCACCAATCCAATGGTTTGTTGATTCTGGTTGCATAAGCCCAGGTCGTTAAAGAAAGTATAATATGCCCAATTCCTCCTCCGACCAAAGTCAATAATATTAACAGGGATAAGAAAATAGTTGCCCCATGTTTTATTTGAATATATTTGGCGGACCATAAAATAATTGACAGGCTGACCATTATAACCAGAATTCCCGTGACCAGAAAATTGGGAATGATCGTAAAGGCCGCTTCAGTTCCATGAACCCAGAAACGATTTGCCTCACCTATAGCATCAATAAAGCAACCATTTGTTGGGGTATTGCCCTGAAGGACTTCGAAAATTCCGTGATTGATAAAACCCCCAAATCCAAGAAGCATACCAAGAATTGATGCAGTTATTCTGGCTTTTTGATTATAATAATTCATTTCCGACACTCCACACAATGGATATTTGATGAGTTCTCTCATCTATCCACCCGTCGATTTACACCAGCATTAATAAAAATATACATAGTGCTCTTGAACCTAAAGTGACAATCCGCCGGAATTCTATTTAATCATTTTCCAAAGAATACAGAAAAATCAACCCAGGGGAGAAATGGAAAACCACCGCCTCCAAATGCTTTTGCTGTAGAAATAAATGCGAGATCCACAGCGAGCTTATCGCCGAAAAAGCGTATCCCCCCGGAGAAAACAAGCGTCGCATCATCTCCAGTAAAAATCCAGTTTTCAGTAATCAATTTGGCGCCGTTAGAAACTTGTGCCTCTCCGCCGACAAGCAGAATAGGATTTTTGTCAGAAACAGAAGTAAGGGGAAACCCCGCACCGAGGGTTACGCCGCTTCGGTTACTGCCAATCGTAGTCACAGCGTAGCCAAGATTGGCATCGTCATCTTCGTCCGGCATAGCCAGGTACAAGAAACCAGCGGCAAAACCCATTTTGGGGGATGCTTGCAAAGTTAACTTTGGTGCGAAGTACAACAACTGAGACTCTGCACCGGGAATGAGAGATATGCCACCACCAACAGAGAAAAAACTGGTTACCCCAAAGGCAAGAGTCGGAAAGAAAACATAGTAGTCTGCGAAATAGCCGCTTCCAGGATTGAGGCCACGACCAGTCGGCGCGAAAAACAATCTCGAGCCATTGGGATCAATGCGGAAAAACTTTCCTTCCCGTATCTCGCCACGAAGGCCGATTACTTCTGCAATATTGATGTCAGGGACAGGTATCTGCAGTCCACCCGCCGTCTGAACAATCAGTGTATCATGTTGTGCCCGTTTGAGAGTTACTAAAAGTTGACTGCCGTCGCGTAATGCGACCTTTTTGTTTACAGAGCTCTCGGCCCATTTAGATTCCTCAATTGGGTACAGCGCATGGTCAAATCGTATGTTATCTTTCAGTGCTGCATGGATCCTATCTACAATACTGCTACTTAACTGCGAGAACTTCTCAAAAGGCAAATCGAGAATAAGAATTTGAGCCCTGCCTTCGGCATTGCGCAAGAGATGCAGCTGAAATCTGTTTACACCAACTTTATAAATCCTCGCGGCAGTGAATCCTGTGATGTCTCCGAAGATATTGTATTGAGTATTTTCCTTCGAATCAATGACTTCGCCCAGCGATTCATGAAGAACTTGAGATGTATTATCAGTGCGTTGAGCAACCGCAAATGATGCGATCAAGAAAAGTGTACCAAATACCCCCATGCAAAGGATAAAACTCCTTTTTTTCATCTCAATCTCCCTCCTTAAATAGTCTTATAAATTGTATTCTTGTTATTTTAACCGAATACTTAACGCGAACGCTCTGATCAATCACATCAAAGCAAAGTCGTGCCGCACAATGATTATTTGATTATGTCACACATCCAGTCGCCCGTCGGTTATAAGTAACCACGGTGAAGAAATATATTCCTCCGCGAATACAGATTCGATGATAATCTGACATTGATTTGCTGTCTCTATATTATTGTCAATAAATGGTGGGCTTTGTCCACCCACTATTAGTAGATAGTTAAACTGATAATAACATGAAAAAGTTAATTCATGAGCGTGGCCTTCGATATTGTATGTCCTTATTTTTTCTCATTTAAGTGCATAAGCTTATTTCTGAAAGATCTTGTAAACATAGACAACAATTAATCCTAATAAAGAAAACAATGCAATACGACAACCAAACCAAAAATAGGGATTACCATATTTTATTACGAGAGTATGTCGACCTCTAGGAACATAGACTGTTATTTGATTATATTCATTTTTATTATTAACAATGTTTTTTCCGTTCATTGATATCGTAAAAAACGGATTGCTTAAAAAATTAATAATGAGAGAATCAGCATCTTCTGTTTTAATTTTTAATCTAATGAAATTTGTTTTAATATCATAATCAATTCCTTTACTAGTACTACTATTTTTCCAATAAAATAATGGATTAGCCTTTTTATCAAAAAAAACTATCCTATTGTCATCCTCAAAAATTGGTTGTATATCATATTCTGAAAAGATGGTACTACATTCAATCCTTTTTTTACTTACAATATACCATTTAACACCCCAAATGCGAAAATAATCTATAGGAAATTTATCTTTTTCAATCTCATAGGATGCGATATAGTTTAAACCCAAGCATGCAGTAGAAGTTTCTTGTGTAATTAATTGTTCGTAACCTGCAAAATGATATAATCCCCATAAGGTGGCATAATCAAAGCATATGCCGTTTGCAAAATACTGATCTTCAAACTGATACCCCATTGAAATAATTCTACCAGTATTAATTTTATCTTTAAGGGGTTCTTCTAAAGGGATATTTTCTAAACGAATCCTGAAATTTTTCTGAGCACTCGATAAATATAAAAAGGAAAAATTCGCTATTTCTATAAAAATTATAATCCAAAATATTAAATATCTATTTTTACTACTATATACTATGTTTCTAAGAAATAAATAAAGCCCGATAGCAGATAAATTTATAAGATAAAAATTTGTGAAAATATTCATTCTGAAAATCCAACGAAATCGATTATAGACAGGAATCAGATATAATATTCTATTGAAAAATCCAGCAGACCAGAAGAATACTATACCTCCTAGAATAAAAAAAGCATAGACAAATAAACTAAGCTTTCCAAAATCTCTCCTATTATTATATATTCTTTTAAAACAAATTAATACAAAAATAGAACAAATTATAATAAAAAACAAAAAAATACAACCAACATACGATACACAGAGTCTGGTTCTCCATCGGTATATTAGAAATGTCATACCTCCTAGAATAACAAAAGGAAATAAAAACACACTAAACTTTCCAAAATATCTTTTCATACATATTTTTTTAAAATAAATTAATATGAAAATAAAACAAACAATAATAAAAAACAGTGAAACATAACCAACATGCGATAAATATGGTAAGGCTCTCGATAGCCACGTATTCGATTTCTCATAAAATACATTTGAAAAAGGATACACCAAACCTACAATCCATGAGTAAATCGGATAGCTTCCACTTGAAAATTCAAAATAAGACAAACGCGAGCTTCTACCACTAATTTTCATGAGGTGCCACATGGGTAGAAATAGAGGAAATGACAACAACAAAGTAATGATAACGCTAAACAAATAATACTTTATTGTCTTTACTAAGTCTTTAATAGTTTTTTTTAACCAAAAGCCAATTAAAAAAATGAATACTGTTAAACATTCAATAATTATTGCATATACAAAAAACTGAACATGACCAATATAGAAAATTAAAAGTCTGACAATGACTAAGGCTATAAGATTTTTATAACTGTTTTCTTTTAGTAATCTTAAAGCAAAATAAATCATCCACGGAAAATAGGCTGCTAGACCAGAAACATGCCACCAAGAACTACTGACATAAATTATAAAACTGCTTAGAGGCCAAGTAATAGCACCAAAAAATGCACATCTATCGTCTAAGCCAATACCCTTTATAAAAACAAACATCCCTATACTACCAATAATAAGATGTGCTAAAACCAAGATTTCTATTGTCGCAAAATAATGCCCAAAAAAGAATTTGCTAAGAAATACAGCAATATATATTAAGGGATAAAGGCTTGCAGGTTGGCCACAAGAAAGTAATTCTGTACCTAAATATTGATGAAAATTGTACAAAGGCAATTCACCAATAAGTAGACTTCTATAATTATGGACAAGGAGTGGTAAAGAATAGTTAATATTGTCATCATGCAAAAAATAATAAGCATATCTATTTTCTAGAACTGAAATAAATAGTAATAATAAGCCTATTAATAGCAAAGGATAGTAGAGCGATTTCAAGAAACCTTTTTTTAAAATACACATAACAAGAAACCTTCAAAATAAAGAAATCCAGTTATTACGGTTTCAATGACCACTTTGGGATGAATTCTCACAATAAAATCATCCACAATGAGGAATTCAATTCAACAAATGTGCACCTTTCTGCATTGAAGTTTATGGCTTTTTGGCAAGAACTACACAGGAAAGTCCGAATGAGTGATTTGAAGTCCCTATAATAATTTCAATACTTAAGAGAGCTTTCAATAATAAATTAATCAGAGGATTAGCGGGTCTTATACCTTGAGACCGTCTTATACCTAGACATTGAATTAGAGGTTCAACAATCTTGCGTACAATAAAAACTATGGGTAAAATAATTCCAAAAACATAGCGACTTTGTAAAACAATCAAACCAGACTCAAGCACAAGCTTTTCAATTCCTTCTAAGTTATAGCGTCTTTTATGATCTAAAAAAATATCATGACTTGACCATAAAAACTGAAATGCTGGAACCGTAATTAAAAAGGAACTACCTTTCGGGGATATATTCACCCAATTTTTAAGGAAACCAATATCATTTTCAATATGTTCCAAAACATCAATAAAAAATAAATGATTAGGCAATATGTTACGGGGAAGTGTTCTCACGAAATGAATACCTCCACAGGTGCCAAGCAAATTATCCTGATAATGAATATCTACCGCATAAGCACTTTTTAATTGCGTTTTTAATGATTCAAAAAAAGCCTTGGTAAAAATAGCAGATCCGGCACCTACATCAACAATTATATGCTTTTTTTTTGAGTTAGATGACCAAATACCTTTTTCATGTAGCATTTTTTGTGCAACTAAATATTTTGTTTTATAATACCAATGATTGATTGTTATATTTTGATTAATTTCCTTTAAATCCATTCTTCCATTACCTCATTTTCTTAAGACGCTTTTTAATTCCCAATATACCAAAAGCCATCTTAAAACTATCTTTAAAAAAACGCACTTTACCACCAGGTTGATCTGACCAATTAATTGGAAATTCCACCAGATTTAACTTCTTCAAACAACAAATCGATATTAATTCTATATCAAACAAATAACCTTCCTCTTTACATAGTTCCAAATATGAGAAAATTTTAGATTTCCTAAAAAACTTACATCCACATTGTGAATCATAAATTGGAATGTCTAGCAACACCCCTATTAAGGTCGCGAAAATCCGGCCTCTTACATATTTAACAAAGTATCTCTTAATGGTAAATCCTAACATGCGAATTCTGGAACCAAATATACCATCCAATCCATCTGAAGATAGGGCAAATTTTAATATACGAGATATCTCTTGGGGTGAAGTTGCACCATCTGCATCAACAAAACCAATCCAAGTACCTGATGCCACCATGAATCCGGTTTTAATTGCAGCCCCTTTGCCCCTATTTCTTTCGTGTCGATAAATCTTTACAGAAACTTTATCTATTTTTTCGATTGCATCTAAATATTTTTTATAATGCTCCTCAGCACTTCCATCATCAATAACGATAATTTCAGCATCTAATTTTGCACTACCAATTTCTTGTGCCAAATTGATAAGAAATTGCGGCAATCGATTCCTTTCATTATAAGTTGGAATGACAATTGAAAAATCCACTTCAATCAATCTCACTTCTTAAAAAGAACCATTAATCTTTCTGATAGACTTGCCTACAATATGATGGTCATTATTATTGTTGACAAACGAACTTCAGCGGAATAATACAAATTTTCTTACAAAAAATTCCACAAGTAAACAAATACTGTGGAAATAATCTTTGATAGTAAATATTAAAAAATTCTGTAAAAATAAATAATAAACCAAAGTCAACTATAAATGCCACTCCGTCAACGAAAGTGTACCGAAACAGTTTGATGAATGTGTTATCAGTGTGATCTTTCAATAATCTCTTCATTATAGATTTTATTTCAGCAATAGCACTGTTCGATTGCCTTGGTTAATCACATCCAAGCAAAGTCGTGCAACACAATGGTTATTTGATGAGCTCATACAGCCACTCACCCTTCGGTTAGAAGCAATTGCCAGATCGCTGTGGTGCTGGAATAGATTTTAAAACATGCAAGGAATAGATAAAATTAATGGAAACCAGTAAAAAAATCAAGGGAAATTCGAAAATAATTGTGATATAAATCACATGGTTTTTCATAAAAAAAGGAGCCTGAAAATTCCTAATCAGGCTCCTGATTGATTGTTACTTTTCTGGTGGGTAACTATTTCATCCGCATCCTTTCGCTGTTTATTTCACAAACGACATCTTTTTCACAAAAACGCGGTTTCCCGCCCTCATCACGTAGAAATAGATGCCGGTGGAAACCATATTTCCCTGTTGATTTCTTCCGTCCCAAATGACAGTAAAATGCCCGGGGGATTTCTTCTCATCGATCAGAGTGCGTATGATTCTTCCTGAAATGTTATACACTGTGATCTTCACAGGACTGGGTTCCGGAACATCGAAACCGATCGCCGTTTCAGGATTGAACGGATTGGGATAATTTTGAGACAAACCGAATATTTTCGGTAGATTCGCGTGAATCTCAGAAACATCTGTCGTCTGTTCTCTTTCCACACCAAATGTAAAATAACAGAACTCCTCAACATGAATAAAGAGAATATGCCGGATGACATCCACGCTGTCCACACCGATTTCTTCCCAGGTGCCGGATGCCGTATGAAAATAGAACAGTCGTAAGTCTTCGGGATTAGTGACCCGTGCACTGTCCAGATCGGACTGTGTGTAGGGAATCTGGATGACGACCGCATTGTTGAAATGGAGCCCGTCGGGTCCGAAATGATGCGTCAATGCCAATCCGGTGACGCCCAGCGGCAGGGGCGGTGGTTCATCGATTTGGGAAATCGTAATTTCGACCGAATCCTCCAGCGCATTTTCTGGAATATGAATCTCAATGCCACTCGTCGAATCCTGCACTGTGCCGCCTGCCTGTCCAACTTCCTGGACCTTGGAAGTATCCGCCTGCGACTTTCCGACATGAAAAACATAGCTGCTGTCACAGGAATTGGGCGGGCTTGCCAGATCAGAGAAAAGAGCGCGGACCGTGACACCGCTTCCCTCTTCAAAATCCTCAGAAGGACGGTATGTAATTTTGTATCCCTTTTCTTTTTCGTGAATGTCAACCAGACCGCCTGTCTGATCCAGGCCGTTTTCGATGATTTGAAATTCATTGACCCAGGCTTGAAGCGTCTCCAAATTGAGGCCGGTTTGTTTATCCAGTGCCGTAAATTTGATCTGGGTATTCTTGGGAACCGATGCCGCTTTGGGCACGGGGAAACAGTTTCTCAATTCAGGCGGAATCAGATCCAGTTCTGAGAACAGGGCTGTGATCGTTTTCGAGTCGAGGATCACAAAATCAGTCTCGGAAGAGAGGGAATCGGCAATGCCGCCTTTCCATTTCACGAATTCATAGCCTTCATTCGGAACCGCCGCGATGTGCACCGTATCCCCGATTAGATAATCGTGCTTCCCTGTTGCGGGTTCGGTAGTGCCGCCCTTCTCCGGATCCGCATGCATCATCAGAGTTACTTGGATTGACTCGAACACAGCACAAATTTCCTGATTAGCGGTCAAGACAATCCGGGTATTCTGATCAGTCGAATCTTCGACATTCCCGACCCATTTTACAAATTTGTATCCGTATTCTGGTAAAGCAGAGACTTCAACCGTATCCCCCTCTTCATACACATGGCTCCCCGGTTCCGGTTCGGTGGTTCCGCCAGATTCAGGGGTCACTTGTATGGTCAATGTGACTTCCTGATTGATTGGTTCGAAAACGGCCGTGACCGTTTCATTGCTATTCATCACAACATACGTATTCGGATTGTAGTGATCACCCACAACACATTCCCACTTCTTGAACTGATACCCTTCAGCCGGAATGGCGCTGATGTCCACCGTATCACCCTGGACATAAACATGTTCCCCTGGTGCTGGATCGGTCGTTCCGCCAGAATCAGGGGACACTTGCATGGTCAAAGTCACTTCCTGATTGATCGGTTCGAAAACGGCCGTGACCGTTTCATTGCTATTCATCACCACGTAGGTATTCGGATCGTAGTGATCGCCCACAGTGCATTCCCATTTTTTGAACTGATACCCCTCGGCAGGAATGGCAGATATATCCACGGTATCCCCCAGGACATAAACATGCTGTCCCGGTGCGGGATCGGTCGTTCCACCTTCAGCAGGACTGACCTGCATGGTCAACGTGACTTCCTGACTGATTGGTTCAAACACCGCCGTCACCGTTTCGTTCGCGATCATGACCACATAGGTTTCCGGACTGTAATGATCACCGACAATACAGTTCCATCTCTTGAACCGATATCCTTCAGCCGGAATGGCGGTGATATCCACTGTATCACCCTGTACATAAACATGTGGACCCGGAGCTGGATCCGTCGTTCCGCCTTCAGCGGGACTGATCTGCATGGTTAATGTGACTTCAGTGGTATTCGATTCAAATTTCGCCCAAACCGTCTTACTGTCATCCAAGACAACATATGTGTTCTGACTGTAAAGATCATGAACCTCACCTTCCCACTTTTTGAAGTGATACCCTGTTTCCGGAAGAGCAGAGATTTCAACGGTATCGCCCGGTGCATACGTATGAATCCCGGGTTCCGGATTGGTCCATCCCCCTTCTGAAGGATAGACCTTCATTTCCAAAGTCACTTCCTGACTGACCGGTTCGAAAACGGCTGTGACCGTTTCATTGCTATTCATCACAACATACGTATTCGGATCGTAGTGATCGCCGACAACACATTCCCACTTCTTGAACTGATACCCTTCAGCCGGAATGGCAGATATATCCACCGTATCACCCTGGACATAAACATGTTCCCCTGGTGCTGGATCGGTCGTTCCGCCAGAATCAGGGGACACTTGCATGGTCAAAGTCACTTCCTGATTGATCGGTTCGAAAACGGCCGTGACCGTTTCATTGCTATTCATCACCACGTAGGTATTCGGATCGTAGTGATCGCCCACAGTGCATTCCCATTTTTTGAACTGATACCCCTCGGCAGGAATGGCGCTGATGTCCACCGTATCACCCTGGACATAAACATGTTCCCCTGGTGCTGGATCGGTCGTTCCGCCTTCAGTAGGACTGACCTGTAAGGTTAACGTAACTAACGATTGAAACTTGGCAATGACCTCTTTATTGCAGTCCATGGTGACTGAAATGGGATTCTCGGTTCCTTCAATACTCCCATCCCAATGAGAAAAAACGTATCCCTCAGGCGCATGCGCAGTGAGTTCGACTTCTTCATTGTGTTCATAAATTTCTTTGGAGGGATCCCTGGATATTTCCCCGATTCCTTCGGGATGAACAAATGTTTCCAATTGATGTCCAAAATGAGCATTGACAATTTTATTCGCATTCATCACAATTTCTTTGGGATTAGCATCGCCTTCGAGATCGCCGCTCCAGTGGCTGAACTGCCAACCTGTATTCGGAAAGACTTCAACGCCGACAACCGCACCACTGTCATATTCTGTCTGATTCGGATCAAGCTGATACCAGCCGGCACCTTCCTCCGGTTCAATATTGACTGTCAAATTAAAAACGGCACTTTCATCGGGAGAAAAATGGGCATTGACATTTTGATCCGAATTCATGGTCACTTGTGTGGTTGAATCCGTACCCGAAGCATCTCCACTCCAATGGTCAAAATGATACTCACTCGCGCCGTGCGCCGTAATCGTTACCACATCACCCGGTGCATAGACCAGTTTTTCAGGGCTCATCTCATAGGTTCCTCCCCAATCCGGGATCACATCAACATAAACATGATATCCTCTGGTCATAACAAAATCGATTTCTCCGGTTGTGGCTGGTGCTGCGACCGAAACCGAGGAGGCTCCGCCCTTTGTTGATGAATTATCATAATACTCCGGAACGAAAAACTCTCCCTCTCCAACGATATAACCTGAGGATTCCAGATAATAATCGCCATCATCGAGGCCGCTGACAGTATATTGTCCGGAAGCATTGGTCTGTGCACCGCCAACACTTTCCCAGCTCAAATTATACACATTCACCATCGTATTGGCAATCGGATCACCTGTTCCCTCTTCGGTAACCGTCCCGGAAATCGATCCTTTTTTATTCAGGGTAAAGTCGATGCCGTCCGTTGTATCGCTCATCGATACCGTTACCAGCGATGCCCCTCCCTGAGTTGCGGAATCATTATAATATTCATCAAAATAATTGGTATGAGTAGCCTGTACGTAGTAATCTCCTGTTCCCAGGTATTCAGCCAGATAATATCCGCTCGCATCGCCATAAGCCCATTTGACCACATTCCAGCTTGTGTCGTAGATTTTGATATCCGCATTGGCAACAGGCGTGGTGCCATCACTCTCGTAGACATGACCACTGATTGCCCCCAAAGCAACGACTTGAGGTTGATCGTCAGATCCTCTCCTAAATTCTTGTGTCAAACTCTTCCCTTGAAACAGGACAACACAGCAAACCAAGGCAATGCAAAACCGTAACCCTTTTGATTTCATCGCTGCTCACTCCTTTTATTTAGGTGAAATAAAACCAGTGAACCGACAAGGTCCTTCGATCCGGAGCAAAAAATGTAACATTGGTAAGAATACAATCCCCCTCAACAGCATAGGAAATTGATCGTTCTGCTGAAATGCAACAACTATACCACAGATTTTATACTTAAAATGAGAATTTTTAAGAGGATGGGCTAGAATATTTTTCCTTTTTTTTAAATCATCATAGGAAAAATGTTCCAATTCGGATTTAAGTCTTTTTTTAATAAAATGTTATAAAATTGTAAAAAAGGTTGGAAGTTTAGTGGAAAAACCAATGATTACGATTGATTTAAATCTTGTCTTTCCTCTTACGGTTGAGCAGAAGATAGCCGGTAAACGACGCCAAAAGCCGAGGGATCGCGGACAATTTCCTGAAAAAATCCCGGTGAAACAGGAAATCCAACCCCACTTTGATATCCCGAATCATTTTGTCGGAATAGGGAAACCACCAGAATTTCTGGCTGCGGTACTGGGAATCGGCATGGAAATACTGGATATTGACCATCTCGTCAATCCCTTTTTCACCGTGCACCCACCCCGAACCGCTGTTCTTGACGCCTGTCCAACTGGCTTCTGTCACTCCGAACGAAACCACGGAATCGTTGACCATGACCGATCCGGCTTCCAATCGTCTGGCGATTTTTTCGGCTTGTCTCAGATTTTTCGTCCAGACAGAAGCAGCCAAACCAAAATCCGATTGATTGGCGAGCGTGATTGCTTCCTCGTCGTTTTCCACGGGCGTGACAAGAAGAATCGGACCGAAGATTTCCTCATCCAAAGACCGGGGAATCGATTTGTCCCAATGAATGAGCGTGGGTTGGAAATAATACCCGGGAAGATGAGATACTTTTTCTCCGCCGCAAAGAATCTCCGCACCGCTTTTCCGGGCATGGCGAATCAATTTCTGCATTTTATCAAGCTGTTTTTCCGAAGCAAGCGGACCCAGATCGGTCTTGGATTCCATTCCGTTTCCGATACGAAGCTGTTTCATTTTCTCTATGGATTTTTGGATAAACGGTTCCAAAATGGATTGGTGGACATAGACCCGTTCGATACTGTTGCAGTTCTGACCGCAGTTGGTGTACGCCCCCCAGACAATCCCGCTCGTCACATTCTCGATATCCGCACCGGCGCACACGATGGCCGGATCACTGCCTCCCAATTCGAGCACCACTTTTTTGAGTGCACGCGAGGAATGTTCCAGCACCTGTTTCCCGACATCGGTACTTCCCGTAAAAAAGATCTTGTCAACAGAAGCATTAACAAGCGCCCTGCCTGCATCTCCGAATCCCTGAATCAGTTGAAAGAGATCCTTTGGCAAACCGGCATCCGTAAAAAGTTTTCGGATGGCCTCTCCCATCAGCGGCGTGATTTCCGAAGTTTTGAAAACTACACCGTTTCCCGCCAAAAGTGCAGGCAGAATAAATCCAAGAGGAATCAACAGAGGCCAGTTCCACGGTGTAATGATGCCCATCACTCCCAGTGGCTGAAAATGAAGCCGGCTTTTTCTCCGCTTGAAAAACAGATGGTGCAGCGGCAAAGATCGGTCGTTCAGAAACCGATCCGCGTTTTTCACATAATAGCCGATCAGATCGATGCCGGCGTGGAGTTCCAAAGTGAGCGATTCCGCATAGGGCCGTCCCATTTCAAGCGTGATCAACTTCGCAATCTCTTCGCTTCGGTCCAGAAGCAGATGTTTGACATCCCTGAAAATCTTCTTTCTTTCCTGAAATTTTGTATCCTTCCACAAAAAATGGGCGTTCCGCGCACTTTCAACCATTGAATCGACATCATGGATTGGAGTCAGTTCGACTTCACCGATTTTTTCAAGTGTCGCCGGATTGATGGAAATGAGTGTTTTTTTATGAAGCATACGTTACTGCTCCTCTTTCAGTTCAGGGACAAATTGGACCTTTTTTGAAGACCGATACCGAAAATTGACGAACCAGCCTTTCAATTTTTTCATTGGATAAAGAACAAAACTGTCCACGATCAAATCTGGACGGACCAGCGGGGCAAGCAGTAAAAAATGGAGCATCATCTTCAGCACGATGACTTTGTGGCTGGGCGGACATCCGCGGATCCAGACCAATCGTCTGGCCCGGATGGAAGGTGAAGCAGCCGCGCAGTTCCCAACCAGAAGTACCTGTTTGGACTGAATGGCTTTCTGAACCCGGCCGATCAAAACATCCATTTTGGGAAATCTTTTCAGTAATTTGGGCTTTCGGTCCCGGATCATGTGCAGCCAGTCCAGAAACACGCCGTGACATCCGCCGATACAGTACGGCGTTCCTGAATGAATGCACAAATTGGACTGGAATTGCTCCACCGGATAATATCCAAAATCCAGACCGGATGTTTTGGCCTGAATTTCCGAGATCGTGCAGTCTCCTAAAACTTCGATTTCATCAATGGATTTGGGACCGTATCTCCGATCTATCGCTTCCCGAATATGTCCGATCTGCATGGGATCGAGATTGAGCAGACGGGTGCTGATCATGTCATGCGCCACCGCATTGTTCGATACGACGATTACCCCGACATCGATCCCGTGCTGCGTCATCTGATTCCCGCCGAAAGACATCCGGATACCATCTGTCACGATCAAATCGGGATTGGCGATTTCCAGAATATCGACAATCTTGATGGGCAGATCCCGGTGATGGTGAAACATCCGCTCCTTGCCGTCCACCGTGCCGATATTTAATTTTAACGCGCCGGAATAACTTTCGCTGAGCACATTGGTCTTGAGTTTCGGTGCAAATATCAAAAAATTACGTTCGGCCATTTCCCGCGCGACAGTAATATAACGGTGCACTTTTCCGGCTTCCAAAATGACCTTGCTCTGCCGCCCCTCTTCCATGGCACGTAATGAAACCTTGTATTATCGTATGAGCCACGGATACCCCGCATTTCGGAACATCGTTCCCGTGGTCACGCCCAATCCGGATTCTTCAACAATATCCACTTTGGCAATGGCATTCCTGTTTTTTTGAAGCATCATGAGAATAGCTTCGATGACTTCTTTCCTCGTATACGCTTCCGGTGCCACTTTCGGATGGGCCATGACCAAGTTCGGTTTGATCACCACGTTCCCGGAAATTTGTTTGGAAAACGGAATCACACCAAGCGCTTTTTGAATCACTCGATAAATGGCATCAGGGTCGTACGAATCGCACTTTCCCAGATAGACGACAGTTTTTTTCATGGCAGGATTCCTGATCAATTGGATGAGAAAATTACTTTGTATATAAACAATTTAACGGAATAAATCAAGTGTATATTTGCAAACGTAAAAAGGGGTTGTATCAAAAGTCTATTTTATGTCATTGCGAGGAGTCCCGATTATCCTTTATATTTTCTTATAGAATATCGGGATGACGTGGTAATCTCATAGTTTACGCTCAAAATTTATGGGATTGCTCCGCAAAGATATGTTGGGGACTTTTGATACAGTCCCCTGCAGAATGATCTCTCCCTCTTACAAAATGATTTTTCCGTGTTGCAGAGCCATTTTTCCCTGCTACAGAATGATTTTTCCATGTTACAGAATGATTCCTACCACCTACGGAATGATTTCTCCCTGATACAGAACGATTTCTCCCTGATGCAGAACCATTCCTACCACCTACAAAATGATTCCTACCACCTGCAGAGCCATTCCTACCACCTACAAAATGATCCCTACCAACTGCAGAGTCATTCCTACCGTTTACATTGCGATCCCTACCGCTTGATCGCACGGGATATCCATCCCGTGTGTATAATAAAAAGGGACATTTGTCCCTGAATAGATGAATATTCCGTTTATCTCACGCCCTGCCTGCCCCGGTATTCTTTTAAGCCGGGGGATACCCTGGGCGATCAGAAGGTTTTATTCAATACAACGTAATTCTATCATACATTGTAGAGCCGACAGAAAATTCTACTAGTGGATTACCTGATCCAGATTCTAATTGGAATATTTCTTGAATAACTTCATAATTTCCAATTAGCTGTCCATCGGGGATAATGTAATCTTGCTCCTCTGCTGTCTTGCCGTCCTCACCAGTTATAATGTTACCTAAAAATCCCAGGGAGATTTCACCAGTCGTAAATGAGCTTCCTGTTAGATTATATGTGCCTTGCGCAACATACTTGCCTGGAATAATATTGCTAATACTTGCACCCTTTGGTCCTTGAAGTTCAGTAATGGTAAGAAAGTTATTACCATTACCATAATAGTGTTCAACACGACTCCAAGAAATGCTATATAGCTCAGAAGAAGGTTTCGTTGGACTGTCTTTGTCACATCCTAACAGGCAGATAGTTAATAATACTAAAAGACTTATTCTTAAATAATTTACCTTTTTCATTACTATCGCCTCCTTTTTTATATCTGTAATAGTGGTGGGTCTATTGACCCACCCTGTAGACTCACGCCCAGGATGGATATCCTGGGCGATCAAAAGATAATATACAATCGTCTTGGTTCCGGCTCCAAAACTTATGGATTACTCAGTATAAAATTCCACTTCGATATAGCTGTCAGCATCACTCCAATATTCTTGAATGGCATAACTAAGTCCGTCAGAGGATTGATCATTTCTGATAGTGATAATATGATCCGTAACAGTTTCTCCCAATACCGCAAAAACCATTAGCCAATCAGAAGAATAACCCAATGGTATATTTTGGGCGCTGAGTGCTTTGGTCTGTGTCCAGTTATGTTCAATATTGACATGATTTTCACTCCAATTAAGGCTAAGAATGGTTGTATGATTTTCATCAAGAACAGCTTCAATACTTCCTGTTACAGTAATATTCGGCCCCTCTGTTTTAAAGTAGCTTCCATTAAAAGTGTTATTTGAAAAACTACCTTGATATCCTGTCGAAGCAGGATTTATAGTACAAACATCCGTCGTATAATTTGAGTCAGGTGTGATGCGGTTGTATCGGCCTGTGACTTTAACATCTACTGTGCATGTATTGAAGTCAAGTTCAGATAGCGTTTCTTCAACCGTGAGTGTTAAATAAATATTTGATGTACCGGTATAGGGCGCATTAAAATTGCTGTTAACCACCACGATAAGAAACTGACGCCAGCCCTGATCATAATAATTTCTCAACCCTGGAATTTCCAGATCAGCAACGCTTGCATGGGCATGCCCTATATATTCCAATATATCGTTTTTAAGTACAAAGGCAATGGTAGTCAAAAAATCAAAATCATCCGTTTCATCTCCTGAAACTTCAATACGCAAATTGGCCGACGGATCAATGGTCGAATGATTAAGGTTGACAGCAAAAAGTTTAGCAGACATGTCAGGATATGAAATTATCTCGCCGGAGGTAAATTTTTTTTCAATGTCAGTATCGCTGTTGATATCCCAGGTTCCTGACAAATTCTCAGTTTTAGTAAATACTGAACTGGGCACTCCATAAATATTTCCACCAACATACTGTATAAAAAACTTGGGCCACCAATCTGCTACAGGTGTCTTTACATTGGTTATGAGTGCTTCAATTGGTGTTTCTTGTGATAAAGATTTATAAGTATTTACTAGTCCGGGAAATCCATAATTCGTATCATCCACCAGATATTTGATCATGGCTGACATACCATATCCATGACTTCCTGCAGAAACCATAGTACTTCCAATATTCTTTTTTATACCCATAAATGGCGCCATCTCATTCCCGGGAAATTCTGACGGTGCCTTATAGGAACCTGGTTCGCTAAATAATTCCTCGGCCCAGGTTTCGGTAGCAATACGTAACCAATATAGCTCCCACATGTCAGTTTCCGGATGATATACACCACCAGAAAATCCTGACAGACAAGCATGAAAGAGACTTTGTCCAAACATACTTTTAAATTCGGGTAATCGGGAGGACGATGCTATTAAAGAATTAGGAGCGTTGATATTAAATGTTCCTTCATAAGGATCTATAAAATACCATACTGCTTCTACTTTCATTGGTTTGAAATAAACTTCTATTGGCAATTTCCAGTCAGAAGGAAAGCTAATTCCGATATCTCCGGTAATAATGTTATAACAATCTTCAAGTATTGTTTTAACATCTTCTATTCTGTTTACAAGGTTATTGGGTAACTCAATTGTAAAGTGGTCTGCATAATCGGTTTTATAGTCCTTTGAACCTTGAATATGTACCAATTCCCCGGGATTTGGATTGTCGTTTTCGTTTTTAAAGGATATTGTTTTTTTCAAGGCATTTACCGGACTACCCTGCTGATTCACAGAACAAACGAGAAATCCTGAAGAGTCAGTGGCGGCTATTGCTCTATAAACAACAGATGAATCACCTGTCATGATATCTTTTGCCAATTTCCCAAAACCAATGTAGCTTTCTCCGCTTATTGTGCCAGTATATTTCAGGGCCAAGCGAAGGGATTTGGAGTATGTTTCCGGTAAACCATGAACCGCGAAGAGTCTCGTCGCACTATATTCCCCAAAATCGTTGTCATCGGAAGTTGTATAAACTGAAATCTCATAGGCTGCATCAAATGCTCCCGCAGGAATAATCAATGAAAAATCCTCAATAACGATGGCACCACCATCAGAATCAATTGTTTCAACAGCTTCCAGTATATAATCATCATTCGAACTGGGTCCGGTAGGTTGTCTTTCTGAACATACGAATAATAGAATGCTCATAAGAATGAACAATATAGTCACTGTTTTTTTCATAATGACTCACTCCTTTATGAAATTTCAAGAGACTGGATATTATGAACGGCTATAATAACCGGTTTGGCCAAACGAAACATTAATCTAAAAAAATGATAATTGAAATGAATGCACTGTTTAACCCCAAGCGCATATACTTAAAGGAACACTACTCACATCATAGTGGCATATTTGAAATTTGAAAATGATGCGTTGAGGCCAAATCCTGTTCGTTATTTGGTTATGTGTTTTTCACAATGCGTATGCATATGATTTGTGGTTATTATTAAAATAATATTCTCCAATATACACGAATACTAATCAATAGCAAATTGAGCACTTAATCCGCTATGAACTACATGCAATGTTATAGTGTTTCCAATCATTGTGAAATAATATCGCCTATTATTTTGTTCATCTTTAATACACTAACTACCAAATATATTAGCAAACCAACCGATTAATACTGCAATCATACTTTGAATATGAAATAATAGAGTAACTCTACCATGAATAATGTAAGTATAACCTGTTTCGATCGCTGAATTTAAATTCATATTATTTCAATAAATGGCTGACTAATAAAAATCACTTAATTTCTTCTTTTAATTCCAGAAGTTCTTTATTTGATGGATTAATTTCCAATCCTTCCTCAATGGCTTTTAATGCCCAATCTTTTCGCCCTGATTGAAGGTTTATTTTTGCTTGTTTTAGCTTTGATTCAACCATTGCAGCTTGAATATTCTCTGGTGAATATATCCTTTTTGATGTTGTAATAGTGCTTATACTTTCATGAATATCAAAAAGATTGTTTTCATAATCTGAAACTGGAGCTACAAAACTAATTGTAATATAATTGTTATTAATCATGCATTCCATTGACATTTGTTTTATATTCAATCCTTGGAGATTAACTTCCCTCCTAGCATAACTAATGCCATCAATTTCAAGTCTTGAAATTTTTGATGAAACATTATAAGCACTATATTTTACTTCCATCTGTTTTGTACTTTTTTTCAAGTCTTCCATTAAATCCTGAAAAGCATCAAAGGGATTAGGTTGCCCAGTAATTATTACATTAATTTTACTATTTGTAGGGTGAATAAACTTCACCTTACCACGAGAAACCTCTTGATATTCACTTATTTTCCATCCATCAGGTTTATAAATACTGAAATAACCATTTGGATCCTGATAAAGATTATTTGTTTTTGCATTATTTTGTGCAAAAGCACAAATACTTATAAAAACCATACAAAAAATTAGAAATGACTTTTTCATAAAAATTACCTCCCATTATTTGTATTTAAGTTTATTTAAACGAAAAATTCTTAAATTCAATTCATCAATAATTTTTTCATTATTATACTGTAAATTACTATTAGTAGCATATTCAATATATTTTTCGAGCGTCTTAATGGCCTTATCATAGTTATGATTTTGTTCATAAATAAAAGATAAATTATTATAGACTTCAAATTCTTTATAGTTTAATTCAATTGCCTTTTTATAATCGTAAATAGCATCTTGATAATTACCTAAATATGAATAGATTGTTGCTCTAGCAGCATAAGCCTTTCCAAATCCTTCCAAATTAATAGCTATATCTATATCCTCTAATGCATTTTTATACTTGCCGAGACCGTTGGCTTTTGCCATAGCTCTGTTAATATAATAATCAGTTTGTGGATCAATGCTAATAGCTTTTGTGAAATATCCAATGGCGGAATTATAATCATGTTTTCCATCAACTTGAATTAGTCCTAAAACATTATATGCTTCTGATAAATACGGATTTATTTGAATTGCATTATTAATATCTGATAATGCCAGATTATAATCCATTTGATGATAATGCAACATACTTCTATTTGTGAAAGCATGATAATTATATGCATCAATTTCCAATGATTTATTATAACAATCTAAAGCTGATTTAAAATCTCCTAATTTTCTGTATGCAGCACCCAGATTATTATAGCTTTGAGTTAAATATGGATTAATTTCTATTGATTTATTAATAAATTCTATAGCATCCGAAGGTTTATTTTGAAAAAGTTTTAAGGCACCAATATTAATATAAGTCTCTGCATTATTATTATCTTTTTTCAGTGATTTATTAAAATAGTATTCTGCTGAATCAAGTTGATTTATTCTTCTATATGCAATTCCAAGACCGTTATATGCACCTATAAATTCAGGATTTGAACGTATCATCATTTTATAGTTTTTGATTGCTTCAACAAAACGACCTCGTTTAAGTATAAAATTCGTACGATTTAAGAATGGTGATAATTCAACAATCTTCAATCTTGTGGAATCAGGAATAAAAATACCTTTAAGTTGATTATCCTCTAACATGATAGAATATTCCCAGAACAAAGTTTCCGAACTTGGCCTTGTTCGCATAACCAATTCTTTAAGTGCATCTGAATCACCTTGTTTTAACTTATTAACCAAAGAGAATAATCTAACTCCACCAGAAAGTGTAAATTTATATTTTTTGTTTTCAACTTTTATTATATCTATTATTCTATCTATTACAACAGATTTTATTTTATATCCACTTGTCCAAAATCTTAAATCATATGAAAAAGATATATTTATTAATCCTTTTGATAATGAAGCTAAACGGCATAGTGAGTCTAATCTTTTTAAAATTGGCTTAGTATTGGATATAACATTATAATATCTTGTGAAACTCTCAGCAGCTTTAATACAATCAATATCAGTTAATGAATTTTTATTAGGTACAATTATCCCATCAATTTCATAATTCATTAACTCGGTTTCAACGCCCATTTCCATTTTTTCAATTAATATAACATCCCCTACTACCTGGACAACATTAAATTTTGGAATAAACCAATCACGTGATGTTGAGTTAACAAAGTTAAATATAGAATCTTGTAAGGATTTAATATAATAGTCTATATAACTAATAAAACCTTTTGAATATACTTTTTCTATACCAAAACTTATTTTTTTTAAAAGCAAATCAGCTTCAAAGCAAGTATTGCCAAATTCAGTATCATCAATTCCTGCAAAGAATTTAACTTCTTGTTTTGTAGAGTGTGAACATATTTCAGAGTTACCTTTTCTAATACATTCATCACAAGGAATTAAATCTATTGTAACACCAGGGTATTCATCAGGATTTGAGAAAAATGCAGATCTTAATGATACAACAAAATCATCTAGAGTTAATTCAGGCGCATTTGGCACATTTTCACCAACTAATATGATATCATCATTTTCTCTATCAATAACTATCATCCAAGGTTTTGTAATACCACCTAAATTATATATTTCAGGATTTTTATTACGGAATTCCGTTTCATGTATCTTAAGTAACTCACTCTTAGCGACCTTTAGTGAGAATGCTATAAAAGATTTATATCCATTATCAGCAATCAACCTAGTTGATGAAACAAAAATTATAAAGATAAAATAATAATGAATTTTTTTCATATTTATTAACTCATTAAGCATTTCTATCTACCACAATAAATTAAAAACGGACAACAAAAATCAATATCAATTATATCATCATTAGTTTCTTTAATACCAAACATTTCATTTACATTTGCCTTTTCTTTTCTCACAATCTTAACTTTCATCAGAACACCACCAAAAGGTGGTGGTGGAGGATCAGATGGCAAAGTAAAATTATATTTTTTAAAATCATCAAAAGAAATTTCGGGAGATTGTACTTCAAATTTTTTCAATAAATTTGAAGATCCTTTATAATTTTTCACTCCTGTAATTATTGCATCATTATTATGTGCAATAGTTTGTAGATCACTAAAATTATTATACTCTGGTACATGTGTAACTTTCCAACCATTATCTTTAAAATCCTTTATCATTACATCTGCATTTGAGCCCTTACCACATACAACTACATTTTTTGGAATATTGTCAAAAACAGCTCCTCTCTCAACCATTGAAACAAGATTTTTAGCCACATTGAGATTGTTATCTTCATGAACCCAATAATTTGGCTTTATTTGATAATTATCCAAATTATTTGTCGTATAGGGAATACTTCTCCGAGGGAGCTTATCATTTATTTCTGAAGGATCCATAACATTTCCGGCAGTAAGCCAATCACTAACAAACCAATCTCTTAATTGACCATCAACTAATCCTCTTTCATCATTAGTAAATGCAGAGATTCCTTTATATCTTTGTACAGTAATTTTTTGGCTTTTAAGAACATTATCATATAAATCCATAATGGCATCACCACAATGATTTACAGCTGAATATGCACCTTTATCACGATATATTTTGTTTGCAACAGTTTTATTAGCTAAATCACTCAGCTCATGTCTGATAGACTCCTTTATATTTATTGGTAAATCTTTAAATGTCAATAGTTTTCCATTATGTTTTATTGGTATATCACTATCCAATACACTAAAAAATCCTGGATTTTTAAAACTTGCTGTATTTCTTAAATCATCAATATGCATTATACCATGATTAACACCATTAACATTCTCAATCTTTAAATGGTATATTTGGTTATTATCAGCAATCATTCCAATATGAGGTATATCATCAAATATCCCGCCTGTTAATGGAGGTCCAAGTATACCTTTACCATGTCTTACTATTAAGTCACCAGGTTTAGCATTTAAGCTAGTTTGAGTATATCCCCCTCTTTCATCGATTTTTAATTCTTTGAAATACGTATCAAATACATCGCGCCCTTTTAAGTTTTCAATAAGCTCCAAATTTTTATAATCAACAAATTCACCTAATATATCATCTGCACATTTAAAATCATAAATTGCCATTTCAAAATCATTCTGATATAACGAAGCTAATCCTCTACCATTAAAAGCTAAGCCAAAATTTGGTTCTAAGATTAATGCTTTGTTGAAATATTCCTCAGCAAGCTTTAATTCTTTTTTAATTAAGTAAACATTCCCTAAGTTGAAGTATGCATTTGCATAATTTTTCTCCAATGAAATTACCTTCTTAAAATCATCTTCTGCATTCTTTATATTCCCTGATAAAGTATAAACTGTTCCTCTTACATCATATGCTAATGCTAAGTTCTTATCAATATCAATAGCTTTATCTAAACACTGAATTGCCTCTGTATAATTACCATTTCTGGAAAGTGCATCACCTCTGAGCATTTGTGCAATGGCTCTGGCAGGATATTCCTTGGCTAGTTTTGTAGTATAATCAATAAGCTTTTCTGCATCGATTGATTTTCCTAGGTCATAAAACTTATTAGTTGCTGAGTGATAATCTCCTGTTGAGAGACTAGCATAGGCATGAATAAGCAAAACAAGAGGATTGGTATTAGAAACATTAAGTTCAAGTGTCTTACTTACTTGATCCCACTTTTGATTTAATGCTAACTTTACTACTTTCGAATCCTTATCTGCCCAGCATTCTCTACTAAAACAGATAAACATTATCATTAATAATAGTTCCAATGTTTTTAGATATTTTTTATCCATAATATAATACCTCAATGTATTTTTGAATGTACTCAATATCCATATTTAATTATTAAGTGCTTTCCTAAGAGTATGTACATGCTCCTTAGTACCAATAAGAAATAATTCTCCCTTATTAAGTAATAAACGACATGCAATCGTTCTTTCCCCACAAAAAAATGTGCCCAAATAAAAGGTAATATTATAAAAAATGTTACCTCCGCCTCGGCTAAAACTACAATCTTCATAAGCTATTTGCAATTTAGAATTTGGAAAGAGTGGGTGTGCTTTATCTACAGAATGTTTTAACAAATATAATACCTTATTTTTAAGTGCGACAAAAATTAAAGATTTCTTCTTAGAACTTTTAAATCCTGGTTGGTCTTCTCGCCATTCTGATTCAACAAATTCAAGAACATTAGATACATTTATTTCTTTTTTAAAATTATTTATTATCTCTTCAAGATTATCTTTTTTATTAATTTTCCTTATCATTTGTTTAAATCCATCTTTCGAGTATGTATCGTTAGGAATCTTTTTTTTCAATCTTTCCTCAATTATCATAAGAAATATAGATATTGGTATTATCCATATAAAAGGTAATATTAATATACCTGGTAGAATAAACCAATTTGCCTTAAAAGATGGGTCATCATTTGGATTTAGTACTTCACTTATTGGAATTATTGTAAGAATTCCTAATATCGTCACTAATATTCCAATAAGCGCTATTTTAGGTTCAGTTTGTTCTTTCTTTTTTTTCGTTGAAGATTTTGAAATAAAAGATTTATCTTTTTGATCAGTAGTTTTTCTTTGTGGTAATTTGACAGAAGTTGGTTTTATATATATTTTAACTGATCGTGTACGTTTACAAGATTCACATAACAATTTTGGATGAAGAATATCCTTTTTTATACTTTTTTTTGTTTCATCAATCATAGTTCCGACAATAAAACCAAGAGGTCCATACAGTAATCCTCCAGCTAATTTTCCTGTATTCGTTCCAGCACGTTCATCAGGCATTACAATTCTATTATTTCTACTACCACAAAAGGGACAAACGGTTAATTTAGAAACATTGTAAATAATATTACATTTAGAACATTTCAAATTCCTACCTAAATTTTGAACGGTTAGGCTTCCTTTACACTTATTACAAATTAGTGAAGATGTAATTATTAATTTATTCCTATTATCCGAATCCATTTGTGTTTTCTCCTTAATTTTATTATCATTTCAAATAAACTCAACAATTTATTCAAAATTATATTTAGTTTATACTTATATACCACATAACATGAGTTTCTGCGAGTCGCTACGATAAACGATTCTTTCCCAAAACAAGTTACTGCGCCATAATTTACAAAATAGAAAAAACGCAACGAGTAGCGATCCGCAGCTAACTTTGGTTATGTGTTACTTTAAAATCGAGTGCATAACTATTCAATCCTAAACCAGTCAAAATCTACATATCCTTTCAATCCTATCTCTTGAGTGGAGAGTGCAAACAATCCTATTTTAGCCCCAATCCATCTACCTTCCCGAACTGTAAACGCTTTCCCTATTTCAATGTAATTTTTGTCATCAATGCTGTAGGAAAACATGCATATTCCGCTTTTCGAATATTTTACTCTTAAGAATACATTTGCTGTGCTTATTAATATTATTTGCTTGATTACTTCTGAATAACCCTTGTGGGCATTTTTACAGACAGCCAGATCCAATGTAAAACCATTATCTGAAGGTGAAAGTGTTAAAGATGCATAATCCAAACCCATCATAATCAATCCAGCACTTTCTTGTTGTTTCAGATTATTGCCATCCATTTTTGTCGTGACAACAAATTGTGGGCCTGGTATCTTTTGTGCTATAATATTGGGTACATTCCAAACAGATACAGGTGAATTGTGGTATTGAGCATATAATCTCAGGTAACCCTGTTTTTCGGATAATGAATACCAGTGTTCAAAATAGTTTGCTTGCCATTGCCATGCTAGATTATATTGATGGTCATTAAATTCATCGGATGCTTGTGGTGCTTTAATGAGTGAACGCACATCTGTATCGGGTTTACTGTATTTGGCTACAGGTTCACCAATGCCATCATTGTCTAGATCACTTCCGATGATAGGCCAATCATCAAACCATGTTACAGGCTGAAGATGAATAATTCTGCCAAATGGTTGAAGTTCTTGAAAGTGTATGAACCAATTTTGTCCGTTCTTAAGTTCTACCCAACCACCCTGATGAGGACCATTAACAAAAGTTTTTCCTTGTTCGAGAACTTTGCGGCCCTCGTAGGGACCCCAAATATCTTTTGCCCTATACACCATTTGCCAACCAGCAGCCACACCACCTGCAGGTGCAAAGATATAATACCATCCATTACGTTTATAAAATTTGGGACCTTCTAGTGTATAATTTTTTGGTAATCCCGTTATGATAATATCCCTATTTTTTGTAACAGACGATCCATCTGAACTTAACTCTTGCAATTGTAATACATGGCTTACCCCGGCACGACTGTTTGCAAAAGCATGTACCAAATATACTTTTCCATCATCATCCCATAATGGGCAAGGATCGATATTTCCTATCGCCTTTTTTACTAAAATGGGAGCAGACCAATCTTTTGTTGGATCCTCTGTACGCACCATATAAATTCCTCTATCCGGATCTCCCCAGTAAATATAAAACCATCCTTTGTGAAAACGAATAGACGGCGCCCATACTCCATTACCATGTTGTGGCGTATTAAAATAGGAGTCAGGAAAATGTTTTACTGCATAATTTATAATCTCCCAATTTACTAAGTCATTGGAATGAAGAATGGGAAGAGCAGGAACACAGTTAAATGAGGAAGCTGTCATGTAGAAATCTTTTCCCACTTGTATAATGTCTGGATCTGAATAATCCGCCCAGATAATAGGATTTTTATAAAAACCATTTCCTAGATCAGGTTGCCAAACTTGTCCTTGAGCAGGTTGTAAGAACATGACAAACAGCAACACTATAGATAATAGTGACCAATTAACATATCGCATTTTTAATCCTATTGTTGATAATATGAGCATAGTTATTATTACAGTTTATATATATCAATATACACATAACGCTGCAACTAAGGCGAAAAAGGGTTGCGGAGATAGTAACCTGACTTATAACTAAAAGTCTCATACGGCAGACAAATTTCATAGATTTCAAAATCCGCCATTTTTTCGCCTTGAGTTGCTTGTTATGCTAATTTTTTATAAAACTTATAATGCTCTTTATTTTTTAAATTCTGATAATAGCTTATTAGTTAAATCAATATTGTTATGAGCTATTTTATAATAATCTGGTAAAATTTCTGGTGTACATACAGTAAGCATATTATTAAAATGACTAAGAGCTATTTTCAAATTTTCACATCGATCACCAGAACTTAGATTTCTATAACAAAGCCCTAATATATTTTGGGTTAATGTCCATCGAACTGGGAAACTTTCTATTTTAAATATTTTTAAAGCATTATTACAAGCTTCAATCGCTTCAAATATTATATTATTTCCTTCAAATTCTGATAAACTTACAAGTGTGTTTGCCATATTTAATTGAGTTGTTGCCCAATCTACTTTGAAGTAATTTTCTTTAAATACGCTAAGAGATAACTTATATGCATTAAGAGAATGATGCAGATTATCCTTTCTATTTCCAGTTGGAAGTTTCCAATAAATTCCACCTAAATTCATTTGTATTTTTGCCCAATTTACAGGATATTCCTTTTCTTTAAATACCTGCAAAGATTGTTCAAGATGTTTAATACTTAATATAAAATATTTATCAGAATTTAAATCAGAATACGATAATCCTAAGCTCCATTGAGCTACAGCCCAACCATATTGATGATTTATTTTCTTATAAACTTTTTCTGCAGCTTTAGCTGCTTCAATAGATTTTTTTATATAATCAATTTTATGATCATATTTACTTAGTGCGGTAGATAAATTTATTTGCGCACAAGCCCATTCATAAGGGTATTTTTCCTTATTTAATAACTTTAAAGCTGTTTCATTAGCGACAATCGCTTCAGAGATATTCTTTTCTAAATTACCTGTTGTCAATTGCGCATATGCTGCTCCTAAATTAACGTAGGTTTTTGCTCTTTCAATAGGATGATCTTTTTCTGTAAAAATTTCTAAAGTGAATTTCAGATAATTAATTGATTTATTATAATTTTCATTTAATTCATCTGTAGGTAAATTTAAATAAATAAAACCTAAATTATTTTGAATTTTTGCCCATTCAAATGGAAAATTCTTCTTTGAATAATATGTCAATGATGACTCATATAAAGCAAAGGCATTTGATAGATTTGATATTATGTTTTTCTTACCTTTGTATGGAATGGAAAGATAACAATCTCCAATCATAACTCTTATTTTGTTTAATAACGGTTCATCAAATAACGTTCTTTCTAATGATTTCTCAAAAAAATGTATCGCTAAATTGAAATTTTTATCATAGTATGATATATAGCCAGCGATAAAATTTGTCAAATCAATCGGCAATAAAACAAGTTCAGGGGGTAATGATAACTCATTAACTTGAGAGTTATAAAATGTAAAATTAGTTTGCATCGAAACTTTGGGAGGCTTTTTTACAACTGTAAGTCTTGGATGAAATTTTTTCTCCTCTATCCGATTTCCCCAAATGACTAATAATGCATTATTTTTTTTGCCTATTCTACGTGCAATATCATGAGCATTTTTTATCCCAAATTTTTCTGTAATTATTTTTGGATGTAAACGTACTTCAATTTTTTGTTTTTGAAATTCATTTTCTAGTAAATTATTTATACTATTACATAAATCACGTTGCAAAGATTGGTTTTCATCATCTCCCTCAATACCCAGAATTAAAATACCATATATTCCTTTTGAAAATGAATAATCAGGTGAAAAGCATAAATGATTAATACAAATTCCGAGGATTGAAATAATTACAACAAATCCAGTAAAAAGAAGCTGTCTTTTTACTATTTTCTTCTCATTTGGTTCCTGTTTTCCAAAATAATACCATCCAGCTAATCCTATTATAAACATGAATAGGATAAACCAAAAATCGAATCCTGTAAGTTTGTCTAAAAATTTTGATACTAAATTTTCCATTTGGTAATTTTAATTAATTAAATCATTTGTGCACTCGGACAGCATAACATTAATATTAACTAACCCAAATCCCTTGGAAAATATTTCTCCTGAGATAAATAAGGTTTCTAATGTTAAAAATATTTGGTTTAAAATTTCTTATAT
>CAZIAH010000021.1:0-43436 GCA_964537715.1 uncultured bacterium
GAGCCTCGGATATTCAGACCCGTAATGATAAATGAGATGCATCGATGCTTCTGGAGAAGCAACCGAGGACAGCTGATTTATTCCCTCCGAAACAAACCGGTCGAAATCATCGATGTCCCCTCCGAACAGAGGCATCTGACGGGAAATGGACTTGGCCGATTTTTGACCGAGGATACGAAATGCCAGATCGACGGCCCGTTTGGAGACATCCCGGGCCGTGGTATATTTGACGCCCACGACACTGATCAGCCCGTTCAGATGCGATTTACGATGATCGACGATTTTGAAATGGGGAGAGAGATTGACCTCTCCGGTTTTTGGATGGATGCCTTCCATCGGCAAGAATCCTTTGTGAACGAAGGAAATTTCGTGCCGCCGGATGGGCACGCCCGGGCATGCACTGTTAATCTCTTTGAGAAAATCTTCGATCTCCGCTTCGGTCACATGGAGCCGATCCGGATCTCCATCATACGGCCGGTGATAGGTTCCCACCACTGTGACATGCCGCCAGGGCGTCATAAAGAGTATGCGCCGTCCATGGTAAACCGAACCGTCGGACCGTTTGTTTTCAAAATTGCCCGTGATCCCAGCCGCATATTCTTTCAAGATGGGTTTGTTGATAACCAGATTCATCGCGGTGGAGAGTCGAATGTCGAGCGTGTTCGCACCGGCTTTCCGAAGAAACGCATTGACCCAGCCGCCGCAGGTGTTGAGAACCACCTTCGCCCGAATTTCCAGTTCGTCTCCGAAAAGCACGTCCCTGGCACGAACTCCTTCGATCCGGTCGCCGGATTTGAGAAGACTTTCCGCCTGCAAGTAATTGGCTGGAACCGCGCCTTCCCTGACCGCGGAAAGAATAAACGAAAGAAGCAGACGTTCGGAACTGAACATCTGCGCATCGGTCCACAGGGCACCGCCGGTCAGTTTTTGCTTCTGGATATTGGGAACAATTTTCAAACAGGCTTTTTTCGATACCGTTTTGCCCGGAGGAATTTTCTTTGCCGGATCGACGCCGAAATTGCGGTCAAAACTGATCAGATCGTTCATCAGCATGCCCGCGATCATTACTTCCCGGCCTTTCATGAAATGGCCGTACGTCGGCATGAGGCAGGGGAGCGGACTGACGAGATGCGGTGTGATTCTCAACAAAGTACGTCTCTCCCGAATGGACTCGCGCATCCGTTCCACATCCAGAGTTTGAAGATAGCGTAGCCCTCCATGAACGATTTTGAGGCTGTTGGCGGAGGTAGCTCCCCCGAAATCTCCTTTTTCGATCAATGCCACGGACAATCCGCGCGAGACAGCGTCCCACGCGGCAGTCGCTCCATAAATCCCTCCCCCGACAATTGCGATATCAAAAGTTTGATCGGTCAGTTTTTTCAAATCTCTTTTCATCTATCCCTGCTTTCTTGCGTACCCCATGAGGTGCCAGCCCGTGTTGCGCACCAGCGGTCTTGGAATGAAATTAAATGCCCCCACAAAAATCGTGTTAAAAAGAAATCCCTTGATTCCGCCGTGAAGACGCGACTTGACCGGAAACCGCTCTGGAACGATGCGAACCGAATCGAATGGAGCGAGCATTTTTTTGAATTCCTCGATCGTATACTTCTCCAAAACCGGGGCATCTTCGTGTTCCAATCCCACTTTAAAAAATTTCGACATCACGTTGAGCCAGCCTTTCCGGTTGTAGACCATGCCGATAAACTGCCCCCCCGGTTTCAAAACACGACGGGCTTCCGCGATCATTTTTTCTGGATTGGCCGTGTACTGCAAAACACCGTGAGCGTAGATCACATCGAAAGTGCCGTCCGGAAATTCGAGCGCTTCCCCGTTCATTACGAAGAGTTCCCCCTTGACATGATGAAAATTGAAATTTTGTCTGGCCAAGTCGATGGCGGTTTTTGAAAGATCGACACCCACAACATCCGCACCCCCCTCTGCAAAACGGACCAGATCGATGCCGATGCCACATCCGATTTCTAGTATGTGTTTGCCACGATATCCGGAAAAATCCACCAGCTTGGGCAGATAATTGAGTTTATCGAACCGGTAGGCGTCCAGATCATTGAAGAACCCTTCGGTCCCGACCGGATATTCCGTCATTTCCAGATCATGAATCCGTTTGTTCCAGTAGTCCCGAATCTGCGGAATTAAGTCATCGGATTGCATTTTCAATTCCCATTTTTTATAGATGGACTTGCTTACTCTTTATTTCGCATAGATATCGTACCATTGTTCAAAAACCATCAGCGCCCAGAGTTTATGGCTGTGGTTTTCAACTCCGTTCAGATGTTCATCGATCAGCCGGGAGACAAAACCGGAATTAAAAAATCCCTGCTGCTCGATTTTCTTCGGCTCCAGGAGATCGAGCATCATTGCTTTTAAATCGTTTCGGATCCAGTTTTTGATCGGAATACTGAATCCCTGTTTGTCCCGCTTCTGCACCTCTTTCGGCAGCGCGTCCCAGAACGTCTCTTTCAAAAACACTTTGGTGTCGAATCCCCTCATTTTGAGATGCGGCGGCAGTGTAAAAACGAATTCGACGATCCGGTGATCCAAATAGGGAACTCTTGCCTCGAGTGAAGTGGCCATGGACATCCGGTCCACCTTCACCAGAATGTCATCGACCAGATAGGTTTTCGCATCAATGTATCCCGTGCGCATCACATCGTCCAAACCTTCGGCTTCGCGGCTGTACCGGTGAATCGTTGCATAGGCCTCGCCCGGCCCGATGCGACGAAGCACATCCACAGAGAAAAGCTGCTGCCGTTCCCACTCCTGGAGAAAGACCATCCAGCGTGCATGGTAGAGCGATTTGGGAAGTTTCGTTCCTTCGACGAAACGCTTAAAACTGTTGACCGGTCCTTTTTTTTGCTCGGTCGGAGGCAGCCACTGGGCCGCCTTTTCAACAATCCCCCGCTTGACAAGTTTGGGCCACCAGTGATAATATTTCCGGTCGAACCGGTGCGCCCGGTAAGTATCGTAACCGGCAAAAAGCTCGTCCCCCCCATCTCCGGAAAGGCAGACCGTTACATAATCTCTCGCCATTTTGGAAACGAGATAGGTCGGGAAAATCGAAAAATCACCCAGCGGTTCATCGAGATGCCGAATGAGCTTTTCGGTCAGCTCGAGTGCTTTTGCCTCAATGGTGAACTCGTAATGTTCTGTGCCGTATCTATCGGCTACGGCGCGTGCATATTTCAGTTCATTGTAGGAAGATTCTTTGAACCCGATGGAAAATGTTTTAACAGGACGATCCATCAATCCTGCCATCTGCGAAACCACGATGGAGGAATCGATTCCACCGGATAAAAATGCGCCTAAAGGAACATCGGAGACGAGACGAAGATTCACGGCATCTTTCAACAATTCCGACAGTCTTTCCTTCGCCTCCTCTTTTTTCCACGGCTTCTCCTCGGGCACAAGCTGCCAGTAGGGTCGGATATGGCTCCTTCCCTCCTGCCACGTCAGCCAGTGGCCGGGGAGCAGCTTTCTAACTTTTTTAAAGACTGATAAGGGAGCGGGAATATACTCAAATGTAAGATAGTGGTCGAGTGCCGCAAGATCGACCTCTTTTTCAATGCCGGGACAGGCCAATATAGCTTTAATCTCCGAGCCGAAAACGAGTTTTTCACGATCCTGATAATAATAGATCGGCTTGATGCCGATGCGGTCCCTGGCGATAAACAGTTTCCTCTTTCTCTCGTCCCAAATCGCGAAAGCGAACATCCCGTTCAAATGGCTGCAAACATCTTCTCCCCATGTTTCGTATCCGTGCAAAATCGATTCGGTGTCACTTGAAGTTTTAAAACGATGCCCCTCTTTTTCAAGCTCCGGACGGAGGGTTCTGTAATTGTAAATTTCGCCGTTGAATACAATATGAACCATGCCATTTTCGTTCGATAGCGGTTGATGGCCCGTGGACAGATCAATGATCGAAAGTCTTCGCATGCCTATACCTGCCTGTCCCGAAGCCATTTGTCCCTCATCGTCTGGACCGCGATGATAAATTGTGTCGCACATCCGTTTCAGAACAGCTTCTTCGACTTTTCTCCCTTTGTCGAAATACAAGACCCCACAAATCCCGCACATTACGACACTCCCCTTGTCATGGCCAACTGAATCACACCGTTCAATTTATCAATATATTTTGAATAACTGTATTTTTTTTCAGCCAGCATTTTTGCCTTCTGGCTCAACCGGGATGCTTTTTTTGGATTGAGAAGCACCGAACAGATTCCCTGTGCAAATTGACTTCCGGTCGGTTCGACAAGAACCGACACTTCGTCGAAAAGCACCTGTGTGTGCGTCCACAAACGGGTTGCGACAATCGGCACGCCCGAGCGAAGATAGCTGTATATTTTCAGCGGTGTATTGGTGCCCGCCATCCGCGGAGAAACCAGAACATCCGCACAGCGGATGTAACTGCTGACATTCTCGGGAGACACCTGTCCCGTAAAAATAAAATGACCGCTCAATTCCTTTTCCCGAACCATTTTTTGATATTTCTCGACCTGATCTTGATGCCCGCCCACAAGCAGAAAAACTGCGGATTTGATCTTTCGAACCACATGCTCCGCAGCGTCGATTAACAACTCTAGTCCCTGATAGGATTCGAATGTACCCGCATAAAGAATGACCTTTTTCTTTTTCAACTGATGCCGCATAACGATTTCTGCGGACGTATCTTTTTCACCAAAAATCGAACCGTACTCGATGACATTTTCGATCAACCCGGATCCCCTTTCGGGCACCATTCTTTTGACATAATCAAAAAGATCCTGGCAGATCGTGATCACGCCGGAAGAGTATTTGAGAATCCATTTCTCCATACGCTCGAAGAGTCCGATCCAGAAACGGGATCGGGTAAATTTAAAATTGGTCAACTGCTGCGGAAGACTGGAATGCATATCATAAATATGTGGAATACCGAATATTCTGGAAACACCCAGTCCCCACAAACCCGCTTCTTCGTGCGTGTGAATCAGATGGTATCTGTTTTTCAATGCCATCGTTAAGGTTTTTATCATCAGCAGAAAATCCAGCGGGATTTTCTGTAAAGACGGACCAATCTTGATCCGCCGAATCCCCGGAAAAAAACCGGTCCGATAGATGCGTACATTCGGAAAATCCACATTCCGGCCAAACGGATAGGTAACCAGATCTACGTGATGCCCCATATCCGAAAGCGCCTTTAAGCGTCCTACCACACTCAAAGGCGTTCCTCTGGGCTCAAAAATCGGTTCGGGTGCAACCATGAGTATGTGAAGTCGTTTGGGTATTATTGCTCTGCTTTCTCCTCTTGCCAGTCCTTCCAATGGATTTTATCGTCCAACTGCCACGTATTTAAATCCATACTCCTTCATTTTTTCAGGTTCATAAATATTTCGCAAATCCACAATGGTCGGCGTGTGCATCAATTTTTTCAAGCGATTGATATCCAACTTGCGAAACTGATTCCACTCTGTCATAAAAACCAACACATCCACATCTTTGGCCGTATCGTAAACATCTTTGCAAAAGGTCACACCTTTAAGCACTTTCCCGGCCTCTTCCATGGCAACGGGATCGAATGCTTTAATCTGCGCGCCCGATTTCCGAAGCGAATCGATAATAGGAATCGAGGGGGCATCCCGCATGTCATCGGTGTTGGGTTTGAAAGAGAGTCCGAGAATCCCGACGGTTTTTCCTTTCAAAGAACCAGAGACCGTTTTGATCTTCTCGAACGCGATCTGCCGCTGTTGCCGGTTCACCTCTAATGTGGCCTTGACGATTTTAAATTCATAGTTATTTTTTTTCGCCATTTCCACGAGCGCGCTGGTATCCTTCGGAAAACATGATCCTCCGAACCCCGGCCCGGGATGGAGAAATTTGGAGCCGATCCTTCGATCCAGTCCCATCCCCTTGGCAACGTGGTGAACATCCGCCTGGACACAGTCGCACAAGTTGGCCAACTCATTGATGAAAGAAATCTTTGTTGCGAGAAAGGCATTGGAAGCGTATTTGATCAATTCGGCAGTCGCAAGATTGGTAATGACAAACGGAGTTTCGATCAGATAGAGAGGTGCATACAAATCTTTCATGATCGCGATGGCCTCCGGATCTTCCGCGCCGATGACCACACGATCCGGTCTCATAAAATCTTCGATGGCAGACCCTTCTCGGAGAAACTCGGGATTGGAAACCACACTAAACCGATGGTCATTCTTCTGACTTTTTCGAACGATTTCTTTGATCCAGCTCCCCGTGCCGACCGGAGCCGTACTCTTGTTCACGATCACTTTGTATCCGTTCATCGAATGGGCGATATTTCTGGCAACTCCTTCAATATACTGCAAATCAGCTGAGCCGTCCAATTTAGGAGGGGTCCCCACAGCGATAAAAATGACAAGCGCACTTTCGATAGCCGAAGAAATATCCGTCGTAAAAGTAAGGCGGTTCTCCTTCATGTTGCGAACGATCATTGCATCCAGACCGGGTTCGTAGATGGGAACGATACCGCTTTTGAGTTTGTCGACTTTCTGTTCGTCGATATCGACGCAGGTCACATCCACACCAAATTCGGAAAAACAGGTTCCCGTCACCAAACCCACGTATCCGGTACCGACAACACAAATATGCACGTCTGTCTCCTCCGACTAAATGTTCCGATTTATAAATCTAATGATATGTCCAACCGACAACGATTTCCAAAAATGATCTTTCAATCACGTAACCGCTCAAAAATTTCATTTATCTACACCGCACCATAACCCGTAAGCACCACGAAGATGGTACGGAACAAAATTCTAAAGTCGAGCCAGAGCGAAAATTTATCGATATACTCCAGATCCATTTCCATCCATCGGTCGAAATCGACTCTGCTTCGACCGCTCACCTGCCAAATACAGGTCAGTCCCGGCTTCATACTCAGACGTCGCCTTTGCCAGCTCTGATACATGGTTACTTCGGCAGGCAACGGCGGTCTGGGACCGACCAGACTCATGTCTCCCTTGAACACATTGAACAACTGGGGAAGCTCATCAATACTGAATCTCCGCATCAACCGACCGAACGTCGTAACGCGAGGATCACGTTTCATTTTGAAAACTGGCCCGTTCATCTCATTCTGCCGCTCCAATTCCTTTTTCCGAATTTCAGCACCCACATACATCGAACGAAATTTATACAACGTAAATTTTCTTCCGTTCAATCCGCAGCGAATCTGGCTAAAAAAGATGGGACCTTTCGAGGACACTTTGATTCCGATCATCGCAAACACAAGAACAGGTAAAAGCAAAACGAGAGCGGAAAAAGAGATGATGATGTCCAGCATCCGTTTGATAAATAACTGCCACTCCTTGGCTACAGAGGTTTGATAAAGAATCAGAGGAATACCGGCCAGATTGGATAATTGAAGCTGCGCCAATCTGGGTTGAAACAGATCGACAGAAACCGCGGTGGAAATTCCCTCTCTTTCACAGTGGTAAATGGCTTCCTCGATTCGATTCAGCCATAAGCGAGGAACGATAAATATGACACGATCAATCACAGTATGACGGAGCACTTTCGGTATGTCGCGTATTCTGCCGATAATCGGATAATCCATAATCTCTTTCCCTAAAAGCTTGGGATCGTCGTCGATCAAACCGATAATCTGAAATCCCCAATCAGCATGTTCCTTGATGATACTGATAAAATTTTGGGAGCGCTTGCCGGTTCCCACGATGAGCAGATTGATTTGGTTATACCCTTTTTCCCAGATAATCTGAAGTATCCTTAAAAAGATAAATCTCTCGATACTCAATAAAAAAATCGCTGTCAGTATAAAAACAGCGATATACGAACGGCTGGCAAGCTGCATTTTAAATAAAAAAGTGATGCTTCCGAGACTCACGACAGTTAACCCACCCGATTGGATAAACTTCCACAATGTATCTGAAAAGGTCTTTGTTCTGAAATTCCGATAGACTCCGCTGACAGACATCGTTGTAATCCAGACAGGCACCGCTATAATTCCCAGCAGCAGATATTTTTGCAGGAAACTCTCAAAATTTTCCCAAAATATCACACCCAGCGCTTTCCTGACATGAAATGTAATAAAATATGAAAAAATGAATGAGAGAAAAATAGTCAAAGAATCCGTTATTTTTATTAAACGGATCAGGAATATTTCTTTTTCCCGAATCATAATTCCTCAAACTTAAACAGACAGTTCAGTATAATTTTGACAATATATCATGATTGATATTTCCGATACCATGCAACAAACCTTTCGATCCCTTGTTCAATCGAATAATTCGGATGATAATCGATCTCTTCCTCTGCCAATGAAATGTCGGCATAGGTGATCGGTACATCGCCAGGTTGAACGGGCATCGATTTTATTTTTGCTTTTTTTCCCAGATTTTTCTCAATCAGCCGAATCAAACTGTCCAATTCTATTGTCCGAGAATTCCCGAGATTGTATACTTTGTATCCGTTACATCGATCAATCGAATTCTGAATACCGTCGAGAATATCATGGATATAGGTATAGTCTCTTCGACTCGTTCCATCTCCAAAAACCGGAATTTCCTTTCCCTGATCAATGAGCCAGGTAAATTTATGTATGGCCATGTCGGGACGCTGTCTTTCACCGTAGACCGTAAAAAAACGGAGACAGGTAATCGATATCGGATAAAGTGAGCAATAGGTCGAAGCAATCAGTTCACCGGCTTTTTTCGTAGCGGCATAAGGTGAAATTGGATGATCCACTGGATCCGATTCAGAGAACGGCACTCTTTTATTGTTTCCGTATACCGAAGAGGATGAAGCAAAAATGAATTTATTGATGTGATGCCGGGCGCTGAGCTCCAGTAAATTCATGGAGCCCTCAACGTTCACTTTTTGATAAAGACGGGGCTCCTGAATGGATGGTCGTACCCCGGCACGTGCAGCCAGATGAACAATGCCATCAAACCTGTTTTCCCGGAAAACGTTCTGTAAAAAACTCCAGTCAAGAATATCCCCCTCGATCAAACGATAATTCTTGCTGGAAAGAGCAGCCTCAATGTTTTTCCGTTTGATTCCCGGATCATAATATGTATTAAAATTATCCAAACAAAGAACATGATGTCCTGCAGAAATTAGCCTTTCACATAGATGCGAACCAATAAAACCCGCTCCTCCAGTGACTAAAAAATTCATTCCTATCCATTCCTAATACGAATAATAACTGTATCCCTCGTGGGCGATTTCGATGCCGGCCCCATTTAAAATAATTCCGATCATTCTGGCCTGAACATTATTAAACAATTCCAGTTTTCTCTGGACTTCTTCTCTCTTTGTTTTGCCAGCCCGAACCACAACCGAAACTCCATCGACAAAAGTTCCAAGCACTACGGCATCCGTCGCGGCAATCAAAGGAGGCGTATCAAAAACGACAAAATCAAACCGTTTCGTAATACCTTCAATAAACCGCTTCATTTTTTCAGAACCCAAAAGTTCAGAAGGATTCGGTATCAACGAACCGCAGGTAATCAACGAGAGATTCGGAACATACGTCTCATTCAAAATGGTCTCCAGCGGAACGACACCGGTTAAATAATTTGTCAATCCCGGTTTTTTGGGACAGTTAAAATTATTGTGCAGTACTCCCCGCCTTAGATCCGCATCAATGAGCAGGGTTTTTGATTTCTGTTGGGCCAACGTGATTGCCACATTGGCCGCCGTAAAAGATTTCCCTTCGCTGGGGAAAACACTGCTGATCACCAAAGAACGAATCGTCCCGACTTTTTTCGAAAACAACAGCGCTGTTCGCAATGAGCGGTATGCCTCTCCCACAGGTGTCGGAGAATAATCGTGTGTTACGATCTGCGAACTGATACTTTTGGCTTTTTCAGAATCTTGTATCTCATAATTATCAAACTTGACATTCGGAATCACACCCAGAATGGGTAACTTCAAATAGCGTTTTACATCTTCCTGAGTCTTGATACTTTTGTCTGTAATTTCAAGAATCAGCGAAACCCCTATTCCTAAAAATAATCCTAGGATAAATCCGAATACGGCTTTCTTTTTCTTGCCGGCGCTGATTGGCCTGGAAGGCGGTATGGCCGGATCCAGAATCGATACATTTTCCGAGGCAACTGCTTCGGAAATTTGAGCCTCCTTATATCGTTTTAAAAGCAATTCATAGATTTCTTCATTGGCGGTTCTCTGTCTGGTCAATTTGATGAGCTTGAGCTCTTCCTCCGGATGCGTATCTAGTTCTTTATGGAATTCTGTTTTCTGATTCTCCAAATCAGCGATTTGCTTTTCCAGCTCCAACACTTTTGCCTTGGACAATCGATATATCTTTTCTTCTACCAATGTTACTTTCTCACTGATTTCCATAATCACCGGATTGAGTTCGGGAAATCCGCGCTGATGCAGATCTCGCCTTTGCTGATACAATTCGTTCAGTTCCTGTCTGGCAACAGCCATTTCCGCATCACCTTCAAAAACAGGCTGGGATGCAAGCTGACTGTAGATGTAACGAGTGGACATCCCGGCTTCAAAATCAGAAACGCTGGGATCTAATTTATTCAGCAGCAATCCCAATTCTTCTTTGTTTAGCGTACATTCGTGTATATTTCTATCGATTCCGTCCAAACTCGCCATAATATCCTGGGTTTCACGGTCCAATCCGATGAGATGCGTATTTCGGAATTTTTTCAACTGATAATCAGATTGATTGAGTTGCTGCTGAACGACACTTAGTTGATTTTCCAAATAATTCCGCATGAACCGATTGGCCTCTTTCCCCATTTCGATACTCTTTTTTATAAAGATTTCCGCCAGCATGTTTACGGTGCGGCTTGCCAGGTGAGGATCTGCATCACTCAGAGTGATCCGCATTAAATCACCATTCCCACTGGTTCTAATATTTTCTCGGCTTATTAGAGACCTAACGGTTTCTCTGAAATCTTTTATCCTAAAATCTATCTGAGATCGATCATGAATAACATCCGGATTAAGTTTAAAAATAATCCCATTGTATTCGATTGTGTCGCCAACTATTTTCTCTGTTCGCAAACTGTCAAGCAGTTCATTTTCATAAAACAGTGCACAGTACCCTTTTGGAGAGATATGAAACGAATAAAATCCCGCTACGGGATTCATCGTCGTGGAAAATTTCTGAAATATATCCTGCCGCTTTATTTCGGGCAGACCCTCTTTCTGGGTCAGTTCAAGTGTCAACCCCAATTCTGCAGTGACTTCTTCAGCAAAACTGCGGCTTTTTAATTTCATGATACGGCTCTGGATTAAATTCTCGGGCACGGCACCACCGACGTTTTCAAAACTAATCCAGGTTTCTGCTTCAAAAACAGGGGGTTGTCCTTTAAGATATATTATCCATGGAATAGAGATAACGCCGGTAATAATAAGGACAATCCACCATCTCTTTAACACGCCTTTCAGATATTGACTGACATTAAAATATTCAGTTTCATTCACCTGTTCTTCAAAAAAATCTTCCATTTCGATCCCTTCAGACAAGATTAAGATATAGTGAAATTATAACTACAATCGATAACGCAATCTGAGATAAAGTAAAACCACAGAAGTAACGAGGTTGATCATTGAAAGAATCAAACCAAGATTCAGTCCTGTTCGTTGGGGAGCCATGATCTGGTCACCGGATTCGATACCGACATCTTCAAGTGAATATCCTTTTTCAAAACTATTCAGCAGATCATCAATAACCACTTCTCCTCCCCTTTCGACCCACATCGATTGCAAATCACATCCTCTGTCCGGACCACCTGCCAAAGCTACCAGATCCCAGAGGGAACTGGAAGGATCCACACGATATGCCCCAGGCCGATTGAAAGCACCCTGCAATGTCAATCGAATCAAAGGGCGTACATATACAAACGGATTCCTTAAATACGCTCTAAATCTTTCCTCCAAATACTGCATCAATTCATAAGAGGTCAGCCCCTTCACCTTGACCTCTCCGATCAGAGGCATAATGATATATCCTTCGGCATTTATCGGATAATCGTTGCTCAGATTTAAATTTCTTCTTTCCTCCTCATACAGTTCCCATATTTGGATTCTCACCGCATCTCCTGGTTGAAAAACAGTCAACGAACTGGCGGTTTTGCTCCATTTCAAATCAAGCTCAGACTGAGCATGTAAATTTGCTCCCCCATTGACAATAAACAAAAAAACCATTATAGATACATATTGTATAATCTTAATTCTCTTTTTCAAAAAAAATAAAGTCATGCACTTCCCCTCTCAATCAATGATACCTCACAATAAAAAAAAGTAGTTTGCAAATAACATACCATCGAACACTCCAATTTAAGATACAAAAAAACATCCGTTAACAGGATGCTATTCATTAAAAAAAACAATTGTGTATTTAACTGTCATCTTGAACGATAAAACCGGTACCGTTTCTCTTTGGTCTCCAAATTCAAGCTTCTTAATATGGAATGCATACGAAGCCATCCTATCCGCATTGAACCATATTTTGGGGCCCTCAGCTGTTTACAAATCGATTTAATCCCCCAGAATGGATTCTCAACAACGATCATTTTTATTTTTTCATTGAGCGGAAAATCTTTCTGTGTAAGTCTGCTGCTTTTGGCCTGCGGTCCGGTAGCGCTTTTTCGAGTTTGAACAGTCACGGATCCTTTGGGGAAGGACAACTGTTTATTCTGCCTGGCAAGCATCTTTTTTACCTGGGGATCCGCTTTCGTAATATCAATACCGCGAATAATATCAAATTCGTTTATGGCCTCCTCGATGGTATCGTAATAATTTAAAATACGGTGAAATTCGAGCATTTCGAAAACTTCGAACAATTCCTGGCTCATTTGTACAACCTTCAAATCACCGCCCTTATCCCGTATATTCTTTATCTCCCCAACAAAAACCCCCCAACCGGCACTGCTGATATAGGTCACATCGCTGATATCGGTGATGAAAAAATATCTTTTTTGCTGAATAAGACCTTTGAATGTCTTGGCTAACTCCTGACAGGTAGTCGTATCGATATAGCCGGAAATCGCCAACAAAACAATATCCAAATGTGTACCGACATAATTCACCGAGATACTGATACCGTGCATTTTGAAAACCTCAAAAAGCGATTTTATTTCTTATGGAGTTGACAAACATTGATTTTATTTCTTTTTGGAAATACATTTATGATAAAGCTGAATATACTTTCTCGCAGAAACGCGCCACGAAAAATCTTCCTTCATTCCATTCCTCATGATGCGCACCCACGTCTTTTGGTCACTGTACTGCTTGACAGCTTGTTTAATCACCCTCAATAAATGCTTGGAATCATATTTATCAAAAACAAATCCATTTCCTTTATCGGCATCCGGATCGAATGGATGTACCGTATCTGACAATCCTCCGGTTTTATGAACCAATGGTACTGTGCCATACTTCAAACCGTACAACTGCGTCAAACCGCAGGGTTCGATCTTGGACGGCATCAGAAAAATATCTGAACCTGCGATAACAAGATGTGCCAAACTTTCGTTGAAAGACAGATTCACCCGAACACGATCTTTGTATTTTTTTTGTGCCTGTTTAAAAAAACGATGATACGATTCATTCCCGATTCCAAGTAAAATAAAAAATATCTTCAAGCCCATCAATTCATCAAAAATATCATGAATCAAATCGATTCCCTTTTGGTCCACCAATCTTGTAATGATAGAGACAACCGGAACTTCCGGCTCATAAGGCAATGACAATTCATTGAGAAGCGCTTCCTTGTTTTGCTTCTTATTCTCCAAATCGTTGATATGGTAATGGGCCGGAATATGATTATCTGTCTCAGGATTCCAAACGGTGTCATCAATACCATTAAGTACACCAAAAAAATCGTTTTTTCTCGATCGAACAATATCTTCAAACCCGCATCCGAAATCAGACAAAGATTGAACTTCCTGGGCATAATTTTCACTGACTGTATTGACTATATCCGCAAAGACAATACCCGACTTTAAAAAACTGCACTTCCCGTGAAACTCCAAAGGACCGCCCGATTTACAATATTCATGATCAATACCGATTTCCTTCACAGAATCAATCGAGTAATTCCCCTGATAAGCAAAATTATGAACCGTGAATATGGAATAAGTATGATTAAAGAACGGATCATCTTTATAAATGGTCTTGAGAAAAAAGGGAATAAGACCAGCTTGCCAATCGTTACAGTGAATAATATCGGGCTGCCATTGAAGTTTGTTTAATGTTTCCAAAACCCCTCTTGAAAATACAGCAAACCGTTTGTCGTTATCGGGATAATCACTGCCATTTTTCGGATCGACGTACAGACCGCTTCTAAAAAAAAGCGATTTGTGATTAATAAAGTAAACCTGAACCTTCGAATTCGGAAGAAAAGCGGATTTTACATTGATCTTTATACTCTTTTTTCCGATCGGAACCTCAATGTTCTGCAGCCGAATCACATCTCGTAATATATATTTCCTCTCATTGATAGCCAGGTACTGTGGGGTGATAATCCGAACATCATGATCCATTTCTTTCAAGAATTTTGGAAGCGCGCCTCCCACATCAGCCAACCCACCTGTTTTTGAAAAAGGGGCGACTTCAGAAAAAACCATCAGAATTTTTAGTCTATTTTTCATATCTTTAATGTAATATTCATAACAAAACGTAAAATATCAACATCGAAAATCTTCACCCAGATATAAAAAAAGGAACATAAACAACTGTCCTTCTTTATAAATGGAATCAATCTTTTACGCTTTGCAGACAAGTTATTATGCTTTTTATATTGTTATCGGCTCCTGCAATTACTTTATTTCTTCGATAAATCGCCTGGCAACACTGTTATATTCACTGGAAGGATAATCATTAATTAACTTTTGAAATTCGGCTCTCGCTTTTTCTTTATCGCCAAGCTTCAGATAACAGATACCCAGTTTCAATTGTGATGCATCGTTCTTATTTGATTTTTCAAACGAAAACACTTTTTCAAACGCAACGATCGCCTGCTGGTAACTCCCAAGTCCGTAATAAGACTCGCCTATCCAATACTGGCAATTATCGGAAAGAGTGTTTTTCCTATCCATCACGAGAAGTGCCTCAAATCTCTGTATAGCCTCACGGTATTTTTTCCTTTGATAAAAATCCAGAGCTTCCTTGTACCGATTGGCAAAAGAAGTTGTTTTCCAGTCGAAGGATTTCTGTTCCGTGGTCTTAACCGCCTCTTTTTGCTGTTCGAACGATGAGGACGAAGAGGCTTCTTCCGTCTGCGGGATCGACTCACTGGAACCTATATCCCCAGTTTCTTCCGATAAAGCCAATTTACCTTTTTCATTTTGCTCCAAACTGTCATTCTTGTCGCTAACAACACCCAGCAATTTCATAACGTCATCTTCATTTACCGTTTCTTCTTCGCTTGTTTTTTCTTCGGTCAGACCGAGCAATTGATCAATATCCGCGACATCGCCAGCGAGTGTATCGTTCCCCTTGGATTGCTGCGTCGTCGCACATCCGATCCATAAGAGCATGTTAAATATAAATATAACATTTAATATAATAACAGCATATTTCCTGACCATGATCCAAACCCCCTTTTGGTTTGACGAATGATCTGTATAAAAATCGTTTTCAACTTATAATTTATTGAAAATAATTAATAAAATCAAGATTTTTAATTCAATCGCCGATTCTTATGATTTAATACGATCATAAGAATGAGCCCCGATAAAAACATGAGAAAAGAAATTCCCTGATTGAACGTAAGATAAATCCCAAAAATATTGAATTGAACAGATGATTCATAGTATCGAACAAAATCAATCAAAAAACGAGAAACGCCGTACATCATAAAAAATACTGCAGTAAGAAATCCATCAAAACGGGGTTTTCTGTCGAATAACAAAATAACGATCATAATCAAAAGCCCATAAAGAGACGAATAGAGCTGTGTAGGATGGATATGTACGCTCTGGAACGCATATCCCGCCGGACTGACAATGGGAAATACAACACACCACGGCAGATTACAGGGTTTCCCAAAACAACATCCATTCAAGAAACAGCCGATCCGCGTCAAAAAAATTCCCAATCCAAAAGCGGGCGCAATCACATCCCACAGCCTGAGCAGTGAAATTTTCTTAATCCAGCAGTAAATCACGATGGTAGCCAAGGCCAATAGTACACCACCCAACATGGTCAATCCTTCGATGCCGACGCCACCGGTACTCGGGAAAGGATTGAATGTGTCCAGCCACCGGCCCCGGAATTCCTCCAGGTGGGTCACCACATACATTAATCTTGCACCGATGATTGCACTAATAACGACAAACAGGAAAACATCCATCACTTCGTCTTTTCTGATCCCTCGCTTTTGCGCCCGGCTCATCGACCAAAAAACCCCTAATAAAAACGAGAGTGCCAGCATCAAACCATACGAATGAATTTCCAGACGCCAAATCTTGAACAATACGGGATACATATAACTGCCTCCTTTGCTAAATATTAATACCGATATCGCTTTGCTGAAATGTTGGCCAAAAGCCCCATGATTCCCATCGAAATAATGAGGAACGAACCGCCGTAGCTTAAAAATGGCAACGGCAATCCAGTAACCGGAGCCAATCCGATTGTCATACCAATATTCACAAGCACCTGAAACGCAAACATGGATGTACATCCAATAACAACGAAACCGGCAAACCGGTTCCGGGATGTCTTGGCAATTTGAATCATCTGATGAAACAGGTAAAAGAAAAGCCCCAAAACGATGAGAACTCCGATAAAGCCAAACTCTTCCCCCAGCACCGAGAAAATAAAATCGTTATGCTGCTCCGGCAAAAAACGCAACTGTGTCTGGGATCCATGTAAAAATCCTTTCCCGAACAATCCTCCAGATCCGATAGCCACTTTGGATTGAATCACCTGGTAAGCCGAACCGTGGGGATCGGATTTCATCCCTAAAAAAATAAGAATCCGTTTCTGTTGATAAGTCGCCAGTTGTGCCCAAATTCTTGGCCCCAACAAGCCCAGAATAAAACAGCTGACCGCTGTGCCCGATACGGCCCACCATTTCTTTTTCATGACGACCATAATAACGATCACAATCGAAAGAAAAAGGGACAAACTCCACCATGAAAGACCCGCAACCAATGCCGCTATCATGACCAAAGACAAACCGACAATTCGACCATCGATACCCGCCCAGAAAACCATGCCAATGAACAATCCGGCAAAAACCATGGCCGTTCCAATATCCGGTTCCTTTGCAATTAAAACAAACGGGACGCCGGTCAAAAACAGAACTATCAAGACCTGTTTCAGGGAAAGTTTTGATTCTTTCCAATCGGAAAGAGTTTTGCTCAACATCAATACCGTAGAAAACTTAGCTGCCTCAGAAGGCTGAAACTGAAAAAATCCCAGATCAATCCACCGTCGGGCAATTCCGGTGTGCATAAAAAAAACCAGAATGAGCAAACCAATGGATAGGCCATAAAAAGCAAATGCACCTTGATTAAAAATTCGAACAGGAATAATAAAAAAGAGAACGCCTGCAAAAATGCCCGCTGCCATCCAAATTAACTGTCTTCCAAAAGGGGTTTGAAAAATCGGCTGTTTCAAAGCGGTCGAGGCGCTGTACAGACAAACACAACCGATGATAACAAGGAGTATTGGTACGATCAAAAAGGACATATCCAAATCTACTTTTCCGGCATCTTTGATCATGTCATTTTTCTCGTTTTAAGAAACCAGCGGAAAATCGAACCGGCAATCGGCGCTGCGGCCCCACCACCACTGCCTCCATTTTCGATTAACACAACCAGAGATATTTCAGGATGTTCCATGGGTGCGAATCCGATAAACCACGCATGGTCTTCTCCCTGCGGATTTTGCGCTGTTCCCGTTTTCCCGCATGCTCTGACTCCAGGAACCCGGGCCAGCACTCCCGTGCCTCCATTTGCATGAACGACACCGAACATCGCTGTTTTCACTTGGTCGTATGTTCCTGAAGAAAGGGGTATACTCTCCCTTTTCTCCGGCTCGAACTCCTTCCATATTTCCGTAGCAGGATCCTGAATCGCCTGGAGAAGATGAGGTACTGCCACCCTTCCTTCCATGCCTATCTCCGAGGCCAGCATCACCATCTGTATAGGAGTCACCAGCAAATCTCCCTGTCCGACCGTCAGATTCAGCCACATCCCCTTCCCCCAACCTTTTTTCCCGTATTTCTGATTCAGATAACGGATGTCCGGAAGCAGCCCGGAATTCTCCTCTTCCAGATCAATACCGGTCTTCCTACCAAAACCGAACAATTCACTGTAATCAATCCAGGATTCCAGACCGGTTTGCAGCATCAATTCATAAAAATAGACATTGCATGATCCGACAATGGCATCCGTGAAATTGACCCTGCCGTGGCCGTCTTTCTTCCAGCAGTGATAGATTCTCCTGCCCAACCGAAAATTTCCGTCACAGACCGCTTCAAAATCGGAAGGAACCGATTTTCTTTCCAGCGCCGCAATCGCGGTGATCAACTTGTACGTGGAACCGGGAGGCAGCTGCGCCTGAATTGCACGGTGAAGGAGCGGTTTACCCGGATCGTTCTGAAGCCGCTTCCATAAATCCGGATTGAGTTTTACGGCAAATGAATTCAGGTCATAATCCGGTTTGCTCACCATGGAGAGAACTTCTCCGTTCCGTGGATCGACAACAATTACCGCACCCCGTCTTCCCTCCATGAGATTTTCTACCCTATCTTGCAGTTCCGAATCGAGGGTTAATTTCAGATTGTGTCCGGGGACGGAAGGCACATCCCGTTTCCCTTCAAAGTTGCCGATTTCTCTGCCTCTCACATCCACCTCGGCATATTTATATCCGTTCTCTCCGCGAAGCCAATGGTCGTACTTCTTTTCAAGCCCGGTTTTCCCGATCTGATCGCCCCGATTGTATCCATGTGATTCCAGCGACTTCAATTCATTCTTATCAATCTCACCCAAGTATCCTATAACATGAGAGCACTTCGCATGCGAAGGATAAACCCGGACCGGTTCGGCCTGATAGAAAACACCCGGCAAATCAAGCCGGTTTTCGACGATGATGGAAAGTGTTTTAAAATCCATGTCCTGAATCAAACGTACCGGAGTAAACGGTCCGGCATTGGATTCTTTAATCTGTTTCTCTATCTCACTCACAGAGAGGCCGAGTGTCGTAGCGATGACTTCCGCATCGGCCGCATTTTTTCGAAATTCATAGGGAACGATATACAAAGAATAACTGGGCCGGTTGTCCGCCAAAACGCAGCCATTTCGATCCAGGATCAATCCGCGACTGGCAGGCAGAGGAATTTGACGAATATGATTGCTCTCGGATTTTTCATGGTAGACAGAGCCGCGTAATACCTGCATCTGAAACAAACGAAGGCCGAGAACGATAAAGAAAACGAGAAGCGTACGGTCGATGAATTTGGCTCGCCATTCCTGATATCGATCTGCAGAAACCATCTATCGCCTCCGGAAACGGTGACTTACTAAGTCGATCAGATAATACACGCAGATTCCGATAAAAACGGTATAAAAAGTGGATGGAATCACATAACGCAAAACAGCCTGGAAAAATCCGGAAGAAATATTCAAATATTCTACAAAAGCATAGACCAGGTGATGCGATAACGTGGTAATAAAAAGAACGAATCCCAAAAAATTGGGATTCAAGTCATATCGGTTTCTCGTCAATGACGCCGCGACAAAACATGCAATGGCTTTTGAAAGAGTAAACAATCCTGCAACGGAGTTACTCGTCATGTCCTGGCCCAAACCGGTTAAAAAACCAAGAATGATCCCACCAAAACGGCCGTGCCGGCATACCCAATAAACCAGAAAAATGAGCAGCACATCCGGTGTGACTCCCCGAATGGATAGATGAGACACAAATACCGATTGAACGATAAAAAGAACAATTAAATAAAATAACGTTATCAAGAAACTCAACGGTCATCCTGTGTTTTTAAGACAAAAACTTCTTCGATTTTTCCGAAATCGACTTCCGTTCTCAGGAGAATTCTCAAAAACAGTCCTTCTTTGTCGGGCGCAATCTCATATACTCTTCCAATAGCAATGCCGGAATGATATATATTGCTATAGCCCGATGTGACGACGAGGTCACCAATTTGGACGTCACTTCGCTGAACCACTCCTTCCAGCAGACAAAGATTCCCGAACAGCCACCGAACGATGCCGAGCACCCGGCTCCGCTGCACTTTGGCGCTGACCCTGAAATTGGGATCTGTGACCAGCTGTCCGATCGATGTGGATGAGCCGACAGAAACGATTTTTCCGACCAATCCTTTGTCGTTGAGCAACACCATATTTTTCCGACAACCATCCTTCGAACCAACATTCAGGTGCACGGAACCCGGAAGCCCTCCCGATCCTCTCCCAATCACTTCGGCAGGAATGAACTCGAAAAGGTTTCTGTCTTTGAATTCCAGCAACCTGCGAAGCCGTTGATTTTCGAGTATCACCTCTTGATACTGATCTTCCCGAAAAGCCACACGACTCAATTGATCCAAAAGACGCCGGTTGTCCCGGTATACGCTTGTCATTCTGGGAATCCAGGAAACACTTTCCTGTAAAAATCCGAATGCATTAGAAAACCCCTTTCTCGGAAATTGCACAAGGGGTTTTTGGTCCAGAGACATCAACAATATAGATAAACCAATGGCACAACCCAAACACAAATAATCTTTGTTCTGGCGGGCAAATTGTTTGAATCGGAAACCCATTTTTATTTTTTCATACGAAGACCAAGCACCTTTTTGTAGTGATCGAAATCTTCCAGTACCTTGCCGACACCCCGGACCACTGCCGTCATGGGATCTTCGGCAAGATGAATGGGAAGATTGGTTTCACTTCTGAATCTTTTATCAAGCCCCCGAAGCAAGGCACCGCCTCCGGTCATGATGATTCCACGTTCTAAAATATCGGAAGACAACTCAGGCGGAGTTTTTTCCAAAGCCAAGAGCACGGCTTCAACAATGGCTTTGACTGGATCTTCCAGAGCCTCCTGAATTTCGGAAGACGCAACTTCAATATTTCTCGGAATACCGGTGATGAGATCCCTGCCCCTGACTGAAATTTTCCGTTCATCTTTAAACGGAGAAACAGAACCGACATCGATCTTGATCTGTTCCGCCATCATTTCTCCAAGCAGCAGATTATATTTCTTTTTAAAATACTGCACAATCGCATCATTCATTTCATCGCCAGCAATGCGGATCGAAATCTTTGTCACAATGCCGGACATGGCCACCACGGCAATTTCCGTGGTTCCTCCACCGATATCGACCACCATGCTGCCGACCGGTTTTTCAACCGGAAGATTCACGCCAATGGCCGCCGCCATGGGCTCCTCGACTAGATAAACTTCCCTCGCTCCTGCATGCTCTCCAGAATCCCTAACCGCTCTCCGTTCTACTTCGGTAATTCCCGACGGAATGGAAATGGCCATAAGCGGATGGAAAAACCGTCTCACGCGCACTTTCTGAATAAATTTCTTGATCATCATCTCCGCCAGATCAAAATCGGCAATCACGCCGTCCTTCATTGGGCGGACAGTCATAATTTCTTCGGGCGTCTTCCCCCACATGCCTCGCGCTTCATGTCCGACCGCCAGGATTTGATAATCTTCCTTTCGAACGGCAATCACGGACGGCTCATTGAGAAGAATCCCTTTTCCTTTGACATGAATCAAGGTATTGGCGGTTCCCAGATCGATTGCCAGATCGTTATCAAACAAACCCCAAAAAGAAAATCCCATAATCTCCCCTAATGCCTAAAATGTCTCATTCCTGTAAAGGCCATGGCCATCTCCAGCTCGTTACAGGCGTTGATCGAATCTTCGTCCCGTTTCGACCCGCCGGGCTGAACGATATATTTGATACCAAATTCTGCAGCAGTTCGCACCGTATCGTCGAACGGGAAAAACGCATCCGAGGCCAGAACCATTTCCTCCATTTGTTGACGACAGTAGGTCTCAAACGATCCGTCTAATTTTTCGGCATCGTACTCAATCCGCATATTTTCCATGGCTTTCGTGACAGCCAGTTTCCGGAGCGAATCGATCCGATTGGGCTGTCCAGCACCCATACCGATCACCTGATAGTATCCAGGACGAAATTCCCTGCAAAGAACGATCGCATTGGATTTGGTGTGCTTGCAGGCCTTGTAAGCAAATTCGGCAAGCGCCTGTTTTTCCCGATTGAATTTCTTTTCGGTCACCGATTCGAATTTCTCCATAACGTCCAGATCGCGCCCCATCTCCAAAATACCACCGGTAATCTTGCGATAGGTGTCGGGTTCGACCCGATCTTGATCAAATGGACGGACTTTGAGAAGCCGCAACGACTTGGTCAGCGTCAGGAGTTCGAGTGCGTCCGGATCGTACTCCGGCGCGATGATCACCTCCACAAATTTGTTCGGCACTTCCTGCGGCAAAAGTTTTCCCGCCTCGATAACATATCCGATATGGCGCACATTTTCCCCTTTGAGAAACTCGGCAAACGAAAGATCGATTTTGCTGTTGCAGGCAATCACGGAACCGAACGCTGAAATTGGATCCCCGGTCCAGGCACGTTCCAGTGCTTCTCTCGGCGTTTCTCCGGTTGCGTAACCGCAGGGATTGGTATGTTTGATCACCGCGACCCCGATCTGACCGGAGAGATCTTTGACTGCTTCAAGCGCGGCATCAGCATCAACATAGTTGTTGTAGGACATGCTTTTTCCATGAAGTATTTCAGCCTGAGCGACAGAAGATTCCTGGCTCTTTTCATCGATATAGGCTGTTGCCTGCTGATGGCTGTTTTCTCCGTATCGGAGCGCCACACCTTTGTTGAATCGAAGGCGAAGGATTTTTTCATCCAAAAAAATTTGAGAAAGATAACGGTCGATTGCGCTGTCGTAATCCGCGGTCTTTCGAAAAACCTTAACCGCAAGCCTTTTCTTCGTGTCGAGCGATACTTCCCCTGTTTGTTCAATCTCTTTCAAAACAACTCCGTAATCGGCAGGATCGGTCACAACGGCCACGTGGGGATAGTTCTTTGCTGCGCTGCGCAGCATCGTGGGACCACCGATATCGATATTTTCCACGGCTTCCTGGACAGGAACATTTTCCTTGGCAATGGTCGTTTCGAAGGGATAGAGATTCACGACGATCAGATCGATCCACTGGATGCCCTGCGATTTGGCCTGTTTCACGTGCTCCGGATTGTCTCTCAAGCCCAGCAAGGCACCGTGGATGTTGGGATGCAGTGTCTTGACACGCCCATCCATCATCTCGGGGAATCCCGTGACATCATCAATAGGAATGACCTGAATTCCATTTTCAGTCAGAACTTTTGCCGTCCCTCCGGTAGAGATAATTTCAACTCCCAGTTTTGAGAGCACTTTTGCAAAATCGACAATCCCGGTTTTATCCGAAACACTGATCAGAGCGCGTTTGACACGAGACAAATTTTTCTCCCTTATTTATTAAAACAATCGCACCAAATTGTGCACAAAAGCCGACCACCTCAGATCAGTTTCTGAGACATTTCAGGCCTGCTTGAAAAATACACGAACAAAACAAATTTAATTTACGATGTTTGTCAATAAAATGCAAATCGGGTGCCATAAATTAAAACGGAGATTTTAAGAATGGACAACGGCCCGCCTTTCTTTGATCTCCACCCTGCCCGATGCAAAAAGTTGAAGAACTTCCGGATAGAGTTGATGTTCCACTTTTAACACACGTGCCGCCAGTGTTTCCGCAGTGTCGTTCTCTTCGACGGGGACACATCGCTGTGCCACGATGGGTCCGTGATCGTATACCTCATCGACGATATGGACGGTAACGCCCGTGACTTTGCAACCCTGTTCGATCACCGCTTCATGAACATGATGGCCGTACATGCCTTTCCCGCCGAATGAGGGAAGCAGCGCCGGATGAATATTGACAATCCGGTTCCGGTATGCGGTGATGATTTCGGACGGTATTTTTTTCATATATCCAGCAAGGACGATCAGTTGAACTCCGTGTAGATTCAAAACGGACAACATCTCATCGACGAAAAGGGTTCGGTTTGAGAAATCCCTGCTGTTGAGAACGGCTGTCGGGATGTTATTTTTGATAGCTATCGTGATTGCGCCGGCATCCGGGTTGTTGCTCAACAACAGTTTGATCTCGGCGTCGAGCCGCGTCTCCTGAATCGCTTTCAATATAGCTTTGAAATTGGAGCCGTGCCCGGATGCAAAAACGCCCAATGTAAGTTTTGGCATCACTCTCTTCCCTCTCATTTAAATTACGAACAACCAGTCAAAAGAAAAAAATAGTTTACGGAATACGATCCAGCACCTCCCAGAACGGCGTGACCAGACGATATTCGCCAAAACCCGTATAATCGACAAAAACGAATTCGCGGTTGATCGTATAGTAAGACCAGATTTCATACGGTTTGGACCCGGCTTCAAAAGGATGACGTTCGATATCATTGGGAGGACCCAAAACGATATAGACCATTCCCCGATCCGTTTTCCATCCCTCGATAAACGTCCCAAAATTGGCATTAGCAAAATCGATCCTCCGGTAGTACTCTTCCATCAATTCGTTCTGTTCCGTCCCTGGCGTCGGATCTTTGGCTTTCCAGAATTCATGAAAAAGCCGTTCCTTGTCCTTTCCTGCTTTTTGAAGCTTGCTGATTTCGCTTCCCGTTGCCACATATTTTAACTGCTCTATGGCGTTATCCATTGTAGACGCATATCTCGGCATACCGAGCCAGTGAATCGTAATATCTCTGACTCTTTCGAGGGTCTGTCCTCCGGCTTCCAATTTGAGAGACAGCTTGTATCTTCCGCTCTTCAATTCTCCTCGGGGAATTCTCATCGTTTCAATCGTTCTCCATCCGTATAGTGTTTTATCGCGAGTGATGCTCCACACCGCTTTCTGTTCATAATCAATCAGACTGTATTGAATCCGCGCTTTTTTGAAATCTTGGGGATTATAGATCTCATACCAAAGAAAGAGTGCTTTCTGATCGCCTTCATAATTCCCCATGACATTGGGAAGGGGAACCTTTCCTCCGGAAGGTTCGGTAATGATGGAATCGGCCAAAAGAATATCGCTGATCATCATCTGGTCGGAACGGTAATCCGGCAGCTGTACCTTGGTTTTTCGATGGCTGGTCACCTTGGAATCGAAATCCATGACCCCGAGGAGAAGCTCATAATTCCCGGGAACCAGTAGAAACTGTATCTGAGACAAACTGTAGTCTTTTCTTGAATTTGTCTTTTTAAAATCGTCAAGTTCAACAACAGTCTTCAGAATCTTGCTGTCCGCATGATGTCCCATTCGATCGAAAACCGTCGCCGAAAGTTCATACGATGCCTGATAACCTGTGTCTGTTCGAACAAATTGAAGTTCATCATAAACAATTTTTATGGAAATCGAAAGAATACTTTTGCTCGTATCTTCATCCGAATAAGTCACGACATCGTAATAAAAATTCGGAGCATCTTCACGGTCTCTAAAATTAAATTCCGGTAACTGGGCCTTGCAAATCTCATGAAACGAAATCACTCCGGCGAAAAGCACCAACCAAAACGGACACATTCTTTTTTTCATTTTTTTCTCCTATGATTAATTGTTCCAATTTTCCTTTATCAAAAATTGCTGTTCCCATGAGATCGTAAGCCGCACTGCCCTGTATCTGTACAGCGGCAATATCTCCTACATTGACTTTTCCCTGAATCCAGACCGTTTGATCGATATCGAGACTGTCTCCCCGGGATCTTCCAAAATACAGTTGCTGGTCCGGATCATAGCCATCGACAATCACTTCGATCACTTGTGATTCTATCGAACGGTTGTTTGAACATGAAATACGATTCTGAATCTCCATGAGGATTTTGCGGCGTTTTTCGGACAGACTACGGGAAACAGCCTGTTTCATCGAATAGGCCTCTGTGCCTTCTTCCGGGGAATAGACAAAAACACCCATCCGTTCAAATTTTATTTCACGGACGAAATCGGCAAGCTCTCCAAACATCTCCTCCGTTTCACCGGGGAATCCGACAATAAACGCCGTTCGAAGTACGAGACCGGGAATGGCCATCCGCAATTTTTTAATCAACCCCTCGATCTGTTTTCTCGGCTGCCTCCGTCCCATGGATCTAAGTATGGGATCGGAAATATGCTGAAGAGGCACATCAAGATACCGGCAAATTTTCTCTTCGTCGGCCATCAATTGGATCAGATCATCGGTGATATGCAACGGATGGGCGTACATGATCCGAATCCATTGGATCGGATCGCTACGAACAAGCTGTTTCAGCAGACCGGCCAGATCGGTTCCCGCCAGATCGGAACCGTATGCAGTCGTATCCTGCGCGACCAAAATAAGCTCTTTCACTCCCCGGTCGGCCAGTGATTGTGCTTCGAGGAGAATTTCTTCGGCCGGACGGCTTCGATATCGGCCTTTGATTTGCGGGATCGCGCAGAACGTGCATCGATGATCGCAGCCGTCGGCAATTTTCAAATAGGCTGTGTGAGAAGGTGTCGAAAGAACGCGATGACAGTAGGCGCCGGATTCCCATTGATACGAGGAACCCAGAAGTTGCTGCCCGATTTCGGCGAACGGTTCGACACCGAAAAAGTGATCCACTTCGGGAATCTCTTTCCTGATTTCTTCCCTGTATCTTTCGGAAAGACATCCCCACACGATTACCTTTTGATTCCTGAATCGTTTTTTGTTTTCAACAATCCGGAGAATCGCATCGATGGATTCTTTTTTCGCATCCTCGATAAAACCACACGTGTTGATAAAAACAACGTTCGCTTCCTCCAAATTCCTGACCAACTCAGCCCCCTGCCTGACCAACTCACCGGCCAAGACTTCGGAATCGACCTGATTTTTGGGACATCCCAAAGTCACAACTGCACACTTTTTATAAAACGGTCTCAAAACATATTCCCCCAATCAGATTTTGAGATCGGACCCGATCAACTGATCCACAAAGGTTTTCGCATCAAAGGGAATAAGATCATCCATGCCTTCTCCGATTCCGATCCATTTCACGGGAAGGCCTAGGTTTTTTTTGATCGAAACCACGATGCCGCCGCGTGCAGTACCGTCTAATTTGGTCAGCACAAGACCGGTCACAGGGATGGTTTCGGTGAAAAGTCTGGCCTGCTGCAGTCCGTTCTGGCCTGTGGTGGCATCGACGACCAGAAGTGTCTCATGCGGCGCACTTTCCATTTGCCGACCTAAAATGCGGCGAATTTTCTCCAATTCTTCCATCAAATTGGTTTTGGTGTGGAGTCTCCCAGCCGTATCGACGACCAACAAATCCACATCCCTCGAAACCGCTGCGTTCATTGCATCGAATGCCACGGCCGCCGGATCGGCCCCCATACACTGACGTACCACATCGGCGCCTGTGCGTTTGGCCCAAATTTCCAATTGCTCTCCGGCAGCGGCTCGAAAGGTATCGGAGGCGGCAAGCAGCACGCGCTTTCCGCTTTTTTTGAATTGATGTGCCAGTTTCCCAATTGTGGTCGTCTTTCCGGTACCGTTTACCCCGACGATCAATATCACGTATGGATGAAAACGATTCTCCGGCTGAACATCCTTTTCCTTCAATATTTCCAGAATATTTTCTCCCAGCAGGGACAGTATCTTTTCCTGCACATTTCCCTCTTTGAAAGAAATGCTCTTTCGCATCTCTTCGATCAGATGCAGACTCGTATCCACGCCGAGATCCGCTTCGATCAATATCTCCTCGACTTTTTCCCAAATGGAATCATCGATTTTCTCCTGTTTGCGAAACACATCGGTAATTCGTCCGAAAAGTCCTTTCCGGGTTTTTTGCAACCCCCTGGACCATTGATCGTTATGTCCGGAAAGAATCATATTTATATTTCTTCCGCTTTTTTAAGGAACCGGTGAAGATAGTCTCCAGAGGAATAGAGCGTCAAAATCAGAGCAGCCCAGAGTAAAATCCATCCGAATGGCTGAAGTTTCAGTGCAAAAAGAAAAACCGCCACACCAGTCACAAAGGCGGAAAGTTTTCCGCTTCGATTCGATTCCAATACCGGTCTGTTTTTCATGACAATATAAAAACCGCACATAAGCACGGCCAGTTCCCTAATTGAAAGAAACAGAAAAAACCAGAGGGGAAATTCATACTGGTTTGATATCAGCATAAATACGATCACCGCCAGGACCGTCACCTTATCAACCACTGGGTCCAGAATTTTTCCAAAATCGGACTTCTGATCGAGACGTCTCGCAAAGTAACCGTCGAGACTGTCCGTCAAAATAGCCAGCGAAACGAACAGGCAGATCAGCACCGGACGCGCCTCTGACATGCTCCAGAGAATGGGAAACAAGAGCAAAAACCGAGAGAGGGTCAGCAGATTGGGAACAGTCCAAACGGAACGGATCATGGGCATGTAGGACCTCATTTTAAATAGGCATAGAGCCTGATTGCATCCAATATCAATTTGGGATGATGAATTAGAGCGGTTTTAAAAATTTGTACAACCGTTCTTTTTTCAGGCGGAATCCGGTTTAGCATAACAGCCAGGCGATTCAGCTCTTCGTCGGAAAATCGGTTCTTTACCTTTGAAATTTGATAAGAAACCTCGGCATTCTTCCCTTCGGTTTTGTGCCATCTTTTTTCGTAAACTTTTAATTGCTTCTTCGAAACATCCCCGCCGCGGACTGCCTCTGCGGCCACCTCTCCCGCGATTTGACCGGCGATCATCGCATTGATAATGCCGCCGCCCGAAATGGGATCCTCCTGATGGGCCGCATCCCCCACCAGCATGAGGCCGTTCCCGACGATCTCTTTCAATGTGGGAACCGCCGGAACGCCGCCTGCGATACAGGAAAGCATGGTATGATCTTTGAACTTTTTGTTCACAAATGTTTTTAAGGACTCCAAAGCCGTTTTGGAATCGAGTGAATGCCGCACCTGACCCAGACCCACATTGGCCATGCGTTTCCCTTTCGGAAATAACCAGAGATAGCCTTCCGGAGCGATTTCTTTTCCAAAATAGAACTGCACACACGAAGGATCGATATCGATTTCAGAGAGCAGCATCTGCGCACAGCTCCCGATTCCGTTGAGAGGAAGATGGGTTTTCAGTCCGCCCCATCTTCCGACACGGGATTCGACACCGTCCGCACCAATCACGATGGAGGAGGAAACCTCGAACTCCTTCCCGGAACAATTGACCTGAACACCTGTGATCGAACCGTTATCTGACAACAGGCCATGCACATATGCTTCGGTGACAACCTCGACTCCGGCATCCGATGCCATCCCGGCCAGATCATGATCAAAAACCTTCCGGTGTAAAATGACCCCGGTTTCTTCAATCGCAAGATCGACGACCGTTTCATCGGGTGCGATTAGTTGAAGACTTGTCACTTCCTGGGCGATCCATTCCTTTTGAATGGGAACGAGCTTTTCGAGTGAGGATTTGATGACACCCTCGCCGCATCGCACAGGAATTCCGATCTCCCTGTCTTTTTCCAGAAGAAGAACGGACATTCCCCTTTCCGCGGCGTGCTTCGCAGTCCAGGCACCGGCAGGTCCTCCTCCCACGATGATGATATCATAACGGCTTTTCATTCGACCGCCTCCAGCGCGCCGAACGGACAGACATGGACGCAGGACAAACAAAGCGTGCACAACAACTCATCAATACGGAGAGAAGAAACTTTCAGCTCGATGGCATCTGCCGGACAAACCGCAACACAGCAACCACAGTAATCGCATCGATCTTCTTGACAACGAATCATTTCTTCTCGAAAATGAAATTACACCTTCACTAAATAACAACTGGACAAAAATCAAAACCCGATCCGCGGATAAACCGTATGGTGTCTCAGTTTAAAATAAACCATCGTGATACCGATTAAAAACATTGTGAACCCGAAAAGAACCGGATAATAAATATGTGTCAATAGAATCAGGATACCCCCGCCGACTTGGTAGGTATAAACAAGAAATTTCTCATCACGATCCAAGACAATCACACCGAGAAAAACAAAAATGGAAAGACCCGAGGAAATCACGACGACGGGATTGGAACGGGCAATCCCAAACAACAATGCCATCACAAGAAAAACGGTTCCCAAAATCAGCGATTTTCTTACACCTAAAAACACCGCCGTGGTGATTTTGCCTCCTTTCTGATCTCCCCGAACATCCGTTGCCGTGGATGCAATACTGCCTGCGGCCATCACCGTAAAATAGGCAAATAAACTCTTGAAATTGGGATTTGGATCCATACTCAACCGTTTTCCCAAAAGATAGCAGAGAATCCCGTATTCGACACCATTGGACAGAAAATCCAGAAAAGGCCTTCCCGTAAAATAGAAGGGCTTGAAATTGTACAGAAATCCAAGCACAAGCGTGGATACATAAATCGCAATGATCCACAGATCACCGGAGAAAACGGCTCCTGTCAATCCAACAAAGGCAAAAAGAATGGCTGTGACATACAACCATTTCAGCGGGATTTTTGAGAAATCGATGCGTCCTGGTCCGCTATTCTCCCGATCCGCCTCCGCATCATTGATGTTGTTGGTCAAATGAACAGAAAACATAATGAACGAATAGAAAATCAGATTATAGAGAAGTTTCGAATCGAGTGAAAACCGAATCGAAAAAGGACCGTTATCCAAATAGCCCAGAGTGATAAAAACGAACACGGGAATCAGCAGAACCGGTCTGGATAAAAAAATGATATCAATGATTTTTTTCATTTGCGACAATTAACAAATGAGAGACGATGACTCCGGGATCGAAGCCAATTCTAACAAATTTCCTCGAACAGAGGTTCGTACTGTGTTTTTGTAAATATATGGTCTATCGGAACCGGATAATTCCCTTTAAAACAGGCTATACAATAATCGTGCTTATCTTTCGGCACGGAATCGAGCAGCCCTTCAATCGACAGGTAGCCCAGACTGTCCACACCCAGATGTTCCCGAATTTGTTCTACGGACATCGAAGAGGCAATCAGCTCCTTCTTCGTGGGAAAGTCCATCCCGTAGTAGCACGGGAAACGAATCGGAGGAGAACTCACGCGGATATGGACCTCTTTGGCCCCGGCTTTCCGAATGACCTGGGTCAAAATTTTAAGCGTTGTCCCCCGTACAATCGAATCCTCAACGACAACGACTTTTTTATCTTTCAATACGCCGCCTACGGGATTGAATTTGACCTTTACATTAAAATGACGGATTATCTGCTGGGGCTGAATAAAGGTTCTCCCGATGTAATGGTTTCGAATCAGTCCGAGTTCAAATGGAATTCCGGATTGATTTGAATAACCCAATGCGGCCGTATTGGATGAGTCAGGAACTGCGATAACAATATCTGCATTCGCTGGATGCTCCTCAGCCAGTCTCTTTCCCAGTTTGCGGCGTGTCTTGTCCACGTACTCACAAAAAATGCGGCTGTCCGGTCGTGAAAAGTAGATGAATTCAAAGATGCAGTGGCTGCATTTTTCGTTTTGACCGATTGATTCGGTTTGAATCCCATTTTCATCAATAATGAGAATTTCTCCGGGTTCGACTTCACGGAGGTATTTCGCATCGATCAAATCCATGGCGCATGTCTCGGACGCAACCACATATCCGCCGTGAAACGCACCCAGTGCCAGCGGCCGGAATCCGCGAGGATCCCTCGCCGCAATGAGCTTATTTTGTGTCATCATAACCAGAGAATAGGCGCCTTTGACCTGTTTCAACGCCTCTTTTATTCTCGGGATCAGTTCTTTCTTTTTGGATCTGGCAATCAGATGAACAAAAATTTCACTATCCGCCGTGGTTTGAAAAATCGCTCCTTCTTCTTCCAGTTCTCCTCTCAGAGCTCTCGAATTGACAAGATTACCGTTATGACCCAGTGCCAGCGGGCCGTCTTTCGAATTGACAAGAATCGGCTGCACATTGTTTTTATTATCGGAACCCGTAGTCGAGTACCGATTGTGTCCGATTGCGAGTTTTCCTTTCAGCTTTTCTATGATCTCGCGATTCGAAAACACATCGTTCACCAGACCCTGACCCACATGCTGGTAAACCCGTTCCCCATCCGATGAGACAATACCGGCTCCCTCCTGCCCCCGGTGCTGAAGCGAATAAAGCCCGAGATAGACCATCTCGGAAGCTTCCGGATGTCCGTAGATTCCGATCACACCACAGAATTCTTTGGGTTGATCCATATTCCTTGTCGCCCCTTTCATGAATGAATGGATTTCAAAATCACGATGGGATTCGAATAAATCCATCCCCGATTCTTCCTGAAAATCTCAACGCGATATACTCCTTTTTCGGTGGTTGTATATTCAAGTTCTTTTCCCTTGCGGCTTGCGACTTCCCTCCCGTCTTTCATCAAACGAATAAATCCGGGGAGAGGTGCGGTGACATTGAAAACAATCCTGTTATCCGGAGAAATCCGGCTGCCCATTGGATAAGTTTGATTCCCGCACATGGCACAGAACCGGAACCCCCTTCCATCTCCGAGTGAAGCATTGGTCACAAAACACCGGGCACGGGACATTGCTTCAAAAATAAGCTTCTCAGCTTCCCTGAACGGCATCTTCGTATCTATGGACTTCTCAACAAGAAAATGGGTTCGGATCGAACGAAACTGAACCTTGTACGGATAAATTTCTTTGGGAATGAAGCCCAAGATTTTTAAAACATATCCGTGCACGTCGATCCCGCCGATGCCGACAACGCACCGTTTTTGATTGGCGCGGTCCCAGCGTTCCAGTGTCTCCCAGGCAGGATACCGGATCGATCGGAGCGGATGAACCATTCTCCAGAGAATATTTGCCCGGGTAATCCCCTCCATCCATTCGGAAAGCTGATTCCAGATTTCGATACCATCGTATTCATTCACTTCCCACGCCGTCCAGGGATAGGGGGGATAGGCATCGGAAAAACTCCGTTTTTCCGCCGGATGAGCAATGATTCCGAAACCGCCCATTTGCCTGACTTCATGCACATACTCCGGAGCCGTGGATCCTTTTTTGACTTCCCGGTCGACACCAAACGCCAGATAATGGTTCCTGTCATCGGGATCGTTGATTTCGCATCCAATGAAAACAAGAATGTTTCCGTACCATCCTTCTAGACCCAGCCATTTTGGTTCGAGCGTATTGTGATCACTGAACATGAGGAAATCGAGGTTCTTCTCTCCGGCAATCCGTGCGATTTCCGGGATGGAGAGCGATCCATCGGAATAATTCGAATGGAGATGGATGGCGCCAACCACCTCATGCCAATCGTCTTTGGATTGAATTACCACCAACTTAGAAGCACGACCCCCAAACCAATGCCCACAAGATCCGCAGTTAGATCTTTCCAGCTGAAAAAATGAGTGTTTGACCTCAAATCTCTGAACTCTTTGGCCATCCCCATCGAAAATGTCAATCCGACCCCGAACGCGACACTCTTTTCGTCAGACCATTTTTGCCTGTGCCGGCAATAATGGACCGCCGTTCCCGTCAGGATAAAACTGGCCACGACATGTTTGGCTTTATCCTCGCCAAACCAATGATCCTTTTTGATCGGAGACATTTTTATCTTTTCGGACGACGGGAAGAGTATCCTATCGTTCGATTGTCCAAATATCCAACCCGGTAAAAGAACAGCAAAAATGAATAAGAAGACTTTCAATTATAATCCCAATTCAGTATCGATTTCCTGCATGGCTTTCAGAGACAATCCGATAAACTCATTCAGGGAAAGTCCCATCTCTTCACAGCTTTGAATCTGATCCCGATCCGCTCCAGCGGCAAATCGTTTTTCTTTAAATCGTCTTTCTATAAAATCCACATCTACATTTTTCAATTTTTTGGTGGGATGCATCAGCGCCGCCGCGACGATCAATCCGGTGATCGGGTCCACCGCGTACAATGCCTTGTCAAGCCGGCTCTTTCTCGGGAAATGCCCGGGATGGCTCTTGATCGCATAGATAACCTCTTCGGGAATATCTTTCTTTTCCAGAATTTCTGCCGAGATCAATCCATGTTTGGGGAAATCATTCACAGTCTGATCATAATCGAGATCGTGAAGCAATCCAGCCAATCCCCAGATTTCCTCATTTTTGCTAAAATGCTTGGCCAAGGCCTTCATCACGACTTCCGTGGCTAGCATGTGTTTGCGGAGATTTTTATTGGTAACCTGACTGTGCATCAGAGCCAAGGCTTCTTCTCTGGTCATGTGTTTCCCCATTTGCTAAAATTGAAAATGCGCAGAGATTCGTATCGTTTTTTGTTCGAAGGATTCAGTACTCATTGATAAATCCGGCCCCACATCGAAATCCATAAGCTGCGCATCCACATACGCATCAAAAATGTTGAGTAAATAGATTCCAAAAAACCACCACAAAGAGAGGCTGCGATTGTTGACATAAAAAGCCCTTTCCTCTTCCGACTGACTTCGAACCGCCTGCTGATTTTGATAGACGGCATTGACCATCAAACCCAGTTCACCACCCAGTACCAGTATCGCTTTGAACTTTTTTTTGTTATACCACTGCCCCAGACCGGGCATCAGTGCGGATCGAATCATCGCTTTGTTTGGAGAGTTGGTTTTCACCGATACGGCACGGGACGAATCATCTGCCGCCTGAGCCCGAATGTTTGCCGCCCCGAATAACAGAATGTAACTCCATACCGAAACAAGAAGTTTCATTTTAAAATTCATTGAACGGCAATACACTCCATCTCGATTAGCGCTCCTTTGGGAAGTGCGGAAACTTCGACAGTGGAACGGGCAGGCGGCTGGTCCGAAAAATACTTTTCATAAACCTGATTCATTACCTGGAAATCACTCATCCGTTTCAGGAAAACGGTCGTCTTCACTACACGATCCAGTCCGGATCCGCCGGCTTCTAAGATCGCTTTCAAATTTTGAATAACCCGTTCGGTTTGCTCCTCAATGCCGCCATCCACCATTTGATTAGTTTCGGGACGGAACGGAATCTGACCTGCAGTAAAGATCAGTTTGTCGGATTCTATTGCGATCCCCTGACTGTAGGGACCGACAGCATGCGGTGCATTTTCGGTTTGAATCAATTTTTTCATGCTTTGAGATTCCTTCATGCGAGAGATTGGTTGTCCAGACTGGTTCGAAACTGCATATCGTACAGCTTCTTATACAATCCGTTTTCCCTGATCAACGATTGATGGTTTCCCTGTTCCACGACATGCCCCTGATCCAGAACAATGATTTCATCCGCGTGCTGCACTGTCGAAAGACGATGAGCAATGACAAAAGAAGTCCTGTTTTCCATCAGCCGTTCGATGGCCTCCTGAACCAGTAGTTCGGATTCCGTATCGAGGGACGAGGTCGCTTCATCCAGAATCAGAATCGGGGGATTCTTCAGCATGGCCCGCGCAATGGCCAGTCTCTGCCGCTGTCCGCCGGACAACTTGACGCCGCGTTCTCCGATGATGGTATCGTATCCGTTTTCCATTTCCTCGATAAAATCGTGGGCATTGGCCACTTTTGCCACCTCGATGACACGCTGCAGTGGAATATCGCTCAAGCCGTATGCAATATTGTTTCGGACCGTGTCGTTGAACAAAATCGTTTCCTGGGTCACGATTCCCATCAAGGCGCGAAGATCCCCAACTTTCAAATTTCGAAGATCAATCCCGTCGATTTCGATGCCCCCTTCCTGGGGATCATAAAAACGGGGAATCAAATCGACCAGCGTCGATTTCCCGGCGCCGCTTGGTCCGACAATGGCGAGAATTTTTCCTTTTTTGACTTCAAACTGGATATTCTTCAAAACGGGATCCGCCCCGTTGTAACTGAATGAAAGGTTTTTAAAAACAACGTCTTTTTGAAAACCTTTGATCGAACGTGCATCCGGCCGGGTTTGAATTTCGGGTTTGGTATCGATCACCCGAAAAATCCGTTCTCCGGCCGCAAGTGCTTCCTGAATGCGGTTGTTGACGCTCGATATTTCCTTGACCGGCTGCATGATCGAAAAAATCACAAAGAGAAACATGATGAATTCTTCTGGCGCAAGGATGCTTCCTTTCAATACTTCCTGGCCGCCAAACCACAAAATGCCCACGCCCACTGCCGTGCCTAAAAATTCATTCAGCGGAGAAGCCAAATTTCTCGTCCGGGTCAGTTTGATCAAAGACTTGAAATACCGATAGGCCTGTTCCGAAAACTTTTTGATCTCGAACTTTTCCATCCCGAACGCCTTGACAATACGCATCCCTGCTATCGTCTCCTGAAGCACAGAGGTTACATCGGCCATCCGCTCCTGTGAAACGGCGCTCCGTTTTCTGAGCTTCAAGCCAATCCAGGAAATGACGATCAGGCTGAACGGGAGAATGATGAAAGCAGCCAGTGTGAGCTGCCAGGAAAGATAAAACGCGATTCCAAGATAAGCCATGATGAGCAACGGATTTTTCACCATCGTATAAAAACTCGCCGAGACCCCGCCGTTGACGAGCGTGACATCATTGGTAATCCGGGAGATGAGCTGGCCTGTTCGCGTTCTGTTGAAATAGCTGATCGACAGGCTGTTGATATGTTCGTAGATCTGATTTCTCAGATCCTTGATGATTCCTTGTTCCACATAGGCCATAAGATAGGCCTGAAAGTATCCGAAAACGCATTTAAAAAAAATGACCAGCAGCAGCAAAACACAGAGCCGGTGAAGAGACTGCCAACGGTTGGTCTGCCAGTTCTCTCCTAAAAAAAGCGTGTATACTTTTTCTTTCAGTTCGAATTTATCTTTGAAAGACGCCGTCGGAACGGATTCGTTTACCTCTTCCAGAACACTTTGTACCGGCGCGTCCGTTTTTTGGCCCATATTGAAAATCGTAGAAAGAAACGGCATCACGGAAAAGAGTGAAACACTGGAAAATAACACAAAAAGGAATACGCAGACGATCGATCCGACCAGACGAGCCCAGTAAGGCCTGATAAATTTTAACATTCGAAAATATGTATTCATGAAAATCAATCGTCTCCGTTGTCGATCTCTTCGTAATGGGCATCGTCCACATCGGCATCACGAAGATCGAGCGGATCGCTTTTTTGTTTCCCGCGGACACTATTTTGGGACGATTCTTTTTTCAAGAACGCTCTAAAAAAACGATAGCCCAGGTAAATCACCAGGGCAGTAAAGATGAGTCGAAAAAACATCATTCTGATCTCACAGTTTTCTTGGTACGTAGTATTTGATCCCGATAGGGGGATTCTTGATCTGCTGAATCAAATCGTTTAAATCTTCCTCATTGCGCACAAAGTCGATCTCCGAAGTGTTGATCACCAGAAGCGGAGTTTCGTTGTAGCGGAAGAAAAATTCGTTATAGGCTTCATTCAGCCGCTTGATATATTCCGGAGAAATGTTTTTTTCGAACGGCTGTTTTCTCTTTCGGATGTTGTTCATGAGACGTTCGGTGTTCGATTGGAGATACAGCACCAGATCCGGTTTGGGCAGTTCTTTTTCCATCAGTACGGCGACCCGTTCGTACAAAACCAAATCCCGTTTTTCAAGATTCAAAAAGGCAAATATTTTATCCTTCGCAAAAATATAATCGGCAATGAGATATTTATGAAACAAATCCCCTTGGGGAATATCCAGAAGCTGCCGGTACCGGGTCATCAAAAAAAAGAGTTGGGTCTGAAAACCGAACCGGCGCGGATCCCTGTAAAAATCGGCCAGATATGGATTTTTCTCGGACTCCTCCAAAATAAGCTGACCGTCCAGTCGTTTTGCCAAAAGTTTTGCCAGACTTGTTTTCCCCACACCAATCACACCTTCGATTGCGATGTAACAGGTCGTCTTCATATCAAATACTTCCTACGATTGGTAATGAAACTCCCGGTAAAACTTGACAACACCCCGATCCGGACAGACATCGAGCAATGCTTCAACACTTCGCTCCAATCCCGGCACTTTCAATTTCGGTGCAATTTCCGACAAAGGAATCAGGACAAACCGCCTTTCCGAAAGACGGGGATGGGGAATTTGTATCTTCTCATTGTCGATGACAAACTCCCCGTAGAGAAGCAGATCGATGTCGATTTCACGGGGTCCCCATTTTTCTGTTTTCCTCCGTTTCAGCTTTATTTCGATATTCTGACAGGCAGCGAACAGCTCCAAGGGCGTCAATTCTGTTTCGATTTCGATGATCTGATTGAGAAAGGGACTCTGTTTCTCGATGCCCCACGGTTCCGTTTCGTAAATCGAAGAACTTCGAATAATGGTTGTTTTTTTCAGTTTGTTGACAGCCTCCCGGGAAGCTTTCAAATAAGCCTCCCGGTCACCCACATTCGAACCCAAACCCAAAAATACGTCTGCCAAATTTCCTGTACCAAAATAAAAAAGATCGTTCAACTTGTCATTTCAATATATTGATTATACGAATCATTGTCAACTTAAAATCCAAATAACCAGCTTGAAAAATGGACATCGAACAGCTGTATTGCACCACTCCCGAAAAAGGTAATTCGACAACTAAATTCTTGACATAATTGTTCGGGTTGATTACATTGGCTTTAACTAAAACGATTTCTCATACTCCTTTGCAACACATCTACTTGAAGCGGATATTCAAAAATTGGAATACACTTCCACGGATATCAGGCCGGGAATGTATAAAAGCCTATAGTTGTCCTGACTTATTTCAGAATCTCAGAAGTTGAGATCCCGAAACGAGTTCGGGATGACCGAAAGGTTAAGGGATTTTTTCATAAGTTTCAATGAATAGCATGACAGCATACTGCGGTTTGAATTGTGAGACCTGTCCCATTCATCTGGCAACTCTGGAACAGGACAAAGCCCGACAGAAAACGATGCGGGTTTCAATCGCCAAACTTTGTGCCGAACAATACGGAATGAACCTACGCCCCGAAGAGATCACCGACTGCGACGGCTGCCGGGCCGATATGGGAAGATTGTTCTCGGGATGTCTGAAATGCGAGATCAGGAAATGTGCCAGCGGGAAAAACCTCCAAACCTGCGCACACTGCACCGAGTATGCCTGTGATAAACTAAAAGACATATTTCGTCTCGATCCCGGTGCACAGACTCGGCTCGAGGAAATTCGAGCCACTTTCAAATCTGAAAGATCCCAACATTTCTAGGAATAGCACGTAAGATCAATAAGCGAAAGAGTTGCAAGGCTGAAATGAATTCGTCAGATTCCTATAGTTACTAATAATACAAAGGGGAAATCATGAAAAAAGAAAACGTTCAATGTGGTGCTCCCGGAGGTGCAGTTTACGGTCTAGGATTCATTGGTGCAGCCATTTATTTTATTTCTCATGCCACTGGTTTCTGGGTGGGTGTACTGGGATTTTTAAAAGCGATTGTCTGGCCGGTTTTTCTCGTCTATGAGGCACTGAAACATCTGTATATGTGACGTGTAACGGATGGATTTTTCGATCAATTCCATTGTTAGACTACGTCACCAGTCGATTTTCTTAAGTGTCTTTCCGTCAGTTCGGAAGATCACGGCGCCCCCGTGATCCGTCCGGAAGATATCGGCATTTATGTCACGAAGCCGATGAATCACCACATCCGAAGGATGACCGAATCGGTTATATTGCCCAACAGAAATGACGGCAAATTCGGGTGCGACGCGTTCGAGAAAAGATCGTGTGCTCGAAGTGATGCTGCCGTGGTGACCGATTTTCAAGCCGTCGGAATGAAGACATCGTTTTTGTGAAACCAGATCGTTTTCAATAGCCCTTTCCGCATCTCCCATAAATAACAACCGGATTCCACCGTACGCAATCCTGACCACAATCGACTGATTATTGACGTTGTGGTCGCTGTTTTTGATCTCCCGCACGGGGGACAGAAAGAACATTTTGATTCCCGGAAAAAAGAGGCTGTCTGGCGCTGTCACGACACGATGGGGAATACAGCGTTTCTCGATGGCATTCAGAAAGTTCCGGTACAATCCGGAATCGAAAGCTGTCCCGGCTGTGATGACCGACATAACATGAAAGTGGTTTAAAATGTAGGTCAATCCACCGACGTGATCGTTGTGCGGATGGGTCAAAATCACGAGATCGAGTTTTCGAATTCCCTGTTTCCGCAAACAGGGAGCGATCACCCGCTCTCCATTGTCGAAATGAGGCCGCTTTTCTCCCCCATCAATGAGAACTGTTTTTCCTCTCGGAAGCCGGATTAAAGCTGCATCTCCCTGGCCGACATCGAATTGAATCCAGGTAAGTTTGTTCGAATCGTTCCGGAGAACCTGTTCCCAAATCCAGAGATTGGCAAAAATCATCATGGCGAAAAAAAACTGTTTTCTTCTTTTCGAATCATAAATATGAATGAGAAAAAGTAAAAGGGAAAAATAGAGCAGGATCAGTGTGATGCCGGGATTGGGGATTTCGATATACGAAAAAGAAAGTTTTCCGAACCATTGGATGAGTCCAATGAACAGACGGATAATTTCCTGATTCAAGACACCGTACACGGACGCGATCCAGAAAGAAAAGAGACTGAAAATAATGGAAGTAAATCCCAGAGCCACGATGAGACCGGCCGTTGGTACGGCAATCAGATTGATCACCAATGCGAGCAGAGGAATGCGGTTGAAATAACCGGCAATGAGCGGCAGGGTTCCCAGTTGGGCGGACAGAGAGACCAAAAATGCGAGGAAAACAGATTGCCCGAACGGGTGCTTGAAAAGACGATTCTTGATTTTTAAAACAAATGGAAGACTGCCGATCTTCTGATAAAAATAGACAATGGAAAAAACCGCTGCAAAGGAGAGCTGAAACCCCAGATCGAAAAGATCCGAAGGATGGATGAGGAGCAAAATCAGTCCGGCCAGACCCATGATGTTGAATGGATTGGGCCGTCTTTCTAAGGTCGTACCGAGCAAATAGAGACCGCACATGATCGAAGCCCTGGTCACCGGCGCTTTTGCTTCGGTCAAAAGAACATAAAAAATGAGTCCCGCAATGGTTAACAAAATGCGGAGCAGATAGGGAAATCGGAGCAGGCCGAAAATCGTCAAAAAAATCAGCACAACAAATCCGACATGCAGTCCACTCACGGCTAGGACATGAATCACTCCGGCCTTTGCAAAATCGTCCCGGACTTCGGGAGAAATCTCTCCCCGTTCTCCGACGATGAGTGCTTTCAACAGGGCACGGCTCTGTCCCACTGTGGTCCGGTCGATGACACGAAGAATGTACCGCCTTGCGGGGTAGATCCATTTCCTGAGCAGCCAGTTCCCCTTTTTATTCCCCGTCCGCTGGATGGCGAACGGTTCTTTGATTCTTAATATCGCATAGATCCCTTTTCTTTCGAGATAGTCCCGATAATCGAACCCTCCGGGATTTCGTTGTCCCGCCGGTCTTTCCAAAGAGCCAAAGACAATGATTTCGTCTCCGTATTTCAGGGAAATAGGTAAGTCGGCGTACGACGAAACGAGGACCCCGCCGCAGGATTTGATTCTCCTGTTCCCGATGCGGATGGAATCGACGGCGACCCAAAACTCGGTTCTTCGGTTTTTATCAACCGAATCTTTCAGAAGAACTCCCCGAATATGAACCGGCTCTTCGGACGGAACAAAATGAATAATGTGGTCTGATGGAAAGAGATTCGTTTTTTGATAGGCCCTTAAATATCCCAAAAGAAAAATTGAGAACAGTAATAACAGTTGGAAAAAGAGAGTTGTACTTTTTAAATAATAAAGGAGCAGAAGACACAACACGATCAATACAACGACTATCCATACTGCACGGAAAGGGACAGATCCGGATTGACTTGTTAGAATTCCGAGTGACAGAAATAGAGCTGTCTTGAGAGCGGGTTGATTTCTCATTTTTTTGGATAAAACAGATGATAGAACTAAAGTTGGATGCGATGACAGGATGCAAAAAACTGAATTTATAATACATAAAAACAGGGAAAAAGTAAAGATGATTTTGAACTTTGGTAAATTTTGTAAAACAGGGGATTCTTATTATCGGTAAATGTCGATCACTCACGACAATTCCCTTTCCTTGTCATTCCGGTAGTGTTTTGAGCCGGAATCCACCTTCACCCTGCCCCCTGGATTCCTGCTCCCTGATCAAGTCAAGGACAAGTTTTGCAGGAATGACAAACAATCTATAAAAATGGCCAAATTTGCCAAAGTCCAAGACGATTTTTAAAATCCGGGGAATCAAATAACAGTATTGACATTCATTCTCACTTTTGATATTTTACAAGTCAGCGGTGAATAACTATTAAGAGAAATCAGTCTTTTAGAATATGATACAAAGGCTTTTTAAATGAAAACATTTAACTTTGCAAAAATATCTGTTTTTAATTTGATCTTTTTATTTATCGTTCATTTGAAATTGTGCTACGCCCAAACCGATGTATATCATTTTTCATTCTCAAAGGATAAATTGAAGTTCAGCAAAAAATCGGGATATGATTTGATTACGTATCACGATTATGAGATATCTCAACAAACAGGCACACCTGCACTTCCATTTACAGTGGTTCAATTGGATTTGCCTCCAGGCAAAGAAATCGCCGGAATCACCGTCGTAGATGCAAAAAGCGAATTCTTAGAAGGAGAATACCACATCTCTCCTGCCCAGCCGCCACAAATACTGTCCAGCAAAGAAAAATATCAAACTGTTTCTCCCGATATGGAGATATATGCATCCAATGATGCCTATCCGAATGACATTGTTGAAATTTCCAAATCCGGTTTTTTGTCAGGAAATCCGACCGGTTCGTTATTCATATTTCCTTTGCAGTATTTTCCTTTGAAGAAAAAAATAAAATTTTATTCTGAAATCGAGATTGCGGTTCAATACAAAGCCTCCGGTAAATTTGCCAGACTGCCCAAACAGAGTGGATATTCAAAATATGTCAGAGATAATTTGTTGAATAAAATGATTCAAGGTTACAATGATGCAGAAGCAGAAAAAATTCCGATAGAATATCAAAACTCATTGTTATCGGATGAAGAGCATCTGTATGTCATCATTACATCCGAGGATCTGGTCTCTCATTTTCAAGCTTTGGAAGATTGGAAATTAAAAAAGGGTTTATCCGCGACAATTGTCACAACATCTTACATCTATTCCAATTATACAGGTATTGACAATCAGGAGAAAATCAGGAATTTCATCATTGACGCCTATCAGAATTGGGGAACACTTTGGATACTGCTGGGAGGTGATACAGATATTATTCCACACAGGAAGGCTTTTGCTTTTGACTGCGAATATGGCGATTATGAAGAAAATTACATCCCTTGTGATCTATACTATTCAGACTTGGATGGCGATTGGAATGCAAATGGAAATACGATTTATGGCGAAGTCGAAGACGATGTCGACATGTATCCCGATGTATTTGTCGGCAGAGCCCCCGTTGAAAATTCGGAAG
>CAZIAH010000022.1:0-43313 GCA_964537715.1 uncultured bacterium
TCTTTTGCAATGGGTAAATAGGGCAGTTGGGTTTAAGTTTCTACTGTGTACAAAATTAGTGTACAAAATAGTGTTTAAGTCATTGAAAATAAAGGTGAAATGATTTGACTGGGAGTCAAGAGGCCTTCAATCTAATTACCAAAAAAATATAGATTTCAGTATATGTTTTCGTATACAGAAAAAGATCCATTGTTAATAGGGCTAAATTCTTGTTTTTTTCTTGCTCCCATGGTCTCCGTGGGAGCGAATTGATAAACGTTCCTACGTAAATATAAAACCTCCCAGGGAGCTCCGAGCTCCCGGGGAGGTCTACAATTGTCGGGCCCGCCTGAGGCGGGTCCGCTACGGGATTTTTGGTCTCCACCTAAAAATACAATAAAACCAATCCGCCTTTGGCGGAGAACTCTATTTTTACAATTGAACAGAGCTTTACTATCCTATCTAGTCGGGGCGGTCGGATTTCCCGCCAAAAAGATTGACGGGTTCGCCTCCGGCGAAGAACCGATCGATTATCGATTTTGAAATGAACTAAAAAGTATTGTCGGGGCGGTCGGATTTGAACCGACGGCCTCATCGTCCCGAACGATGCGCGCTGACCGAACTGCGCTACGCCCCGATTTTCATAATCCCTAAAAAATTAATAACCCCCAGACAGGCCAGTGTGACCACCACACCTGCAATCAAAATGCCGGCGAGAATACAGGGAATCGCATATTTCAATTTTATCCCGAAAATGAACGCTGCCACGGATCCTGTCCAGCCACCCGTCACAGGCAAAGGAATAGCCACAAATAAAATCAATCCCAAAGCCTCGTACCGTTCAATCACCTTACCTCTTTTTCTTGTCCGGTTGAAAAGCCATGTAAAAAAACGGTCGAACAACCGATAGCGGCTCAACCAATTCGAAACCGGTTCCAGCAGGAGCAAAATGGGGATGATCGGAATAAAGTTGCCGATCACTGCGAACAAATAGGCAGTGGGCCAGGAAAGTCCGCCCCCGATTGGCGGCGAAGTTAGAGCCCAGGGAATCGCACCCCTTAATTCTGCAATCGGCAGCGTGGCAATCAGCATCGTCACAATCTCTGCCGGAACGTTTTTAAGAAAATGAACAATCGAATCAACCATCGGGATAATTTACCTTTCCGCCGGAGGCGGATCTCTGATTCTCCATAAGAAATTTACAGATCAAACGACAAAAACGTATCGTATCCGGCAGACGCCTGATCCTGCTTTTATAGCTCGTGCGGACCACAGGGATGGGACAAAATCCAATCCGGAAACCGCGTTTGATCGCCTTGACAAGCAGTTCCGTTTCCGTTTCAAAATGATTCGTATCGAGCGGGATCTCTTCAATAACTCTTCTTCGGATCAGGCGAAATCCACACTGGCTGTCGTAAATAGCTTGACCCACCATCGATGAGACAATCAGAGAACTCAGTCGATTGGATAAAATCCGGTCCACCGGCATTTGACAAACCCGGAACGGACGCACTCCCATGACGAAATCGCATCCGGTTTCCTGCATGACGGATAAAAATGAAGGGATCAAATCCGGATCGTGCTGACCGTCTCCATCCATTGAAATCACACCCTCCAAACCGTCCGACAATGCCAGTTGAAATCCGCTCTTCAGGGCAGCACCTTTACCCAAATTCGAATCATGGCGGTGCACAACGACGTTGGCTTCTCTGGCAATTTCAATTGTTCTGTCCGTGGATCCATCATCAACCACATAGATGTGTCTTCTCGGTACATGAGGGAAACATTTTGAAAGAACACTGCGGAGTTGCCTGCTGATATTGTATCCGGGAATGACAATTCCGACTTTCATTCGGAGACTCTATGCCCCACATCTATCCTAAAAAAGAGCAGTATCAAACCACTCAATTCACTTTGATAAACAACCGCTGCGAGAATAAACCGGTATATCTGTACCGGTCGTTATAATGCCACAAAATATAATCATCTGTTCAATGATTTGCAACCCATTTTTATCCGTTCGTGGGAAAAATTGAAGTCAGATAAATCCAAAATATTCAATTTTCAAAAGCATTTCAAAATTAAAAGAACAACTGTTACATATTGCATAATTTAATCCTACTTTTCCTTACACATTTTTTTGTATCATATTGTTAACGAATCGATATTTTTTAGAAATTATTGCTCCTATCAAGTTCTTAATTAATAAAGGATTACAACTATATGGAAAATATGTCATAAATTTAACACATCTGTCTGAAAAGTGGTACACCCTTTGCAAATATAGAAAAACGAGCTCAAAGTTATATATTTTTAATAAATTAACAAGGATCCTTAAACTGTTTAAAACACATCTTAAAACCAATCCGATCTATCGAAAAAATCCACTTCGTCTTTTCCACTTTTTTCTCGGAAAAGTGATTATGGGGTTTATCCTCCTTTTGGCCTTTGCGTCATCGGCTTTCGCCCAGCCTGAAATCGATTTGACCGATCCCAACAGCGCTGCTTTTGCCAGCGGCGATACATGGGATTGCGGCAGTGTGTATGTCGGAACCAACGGCACCAATCAACAATTCCGGATTTACAACAACGGAACGACAAATCTGACGCTTACTGTGCCTCTGAGTGTCACAGGCACCGATGCAGGCGAGTTCGAAATCAGACGGCAGCCGAACAGTCCGATCAGCAGCGGGAATAACCAGAGGATGCGGGTTCGAATCGTCCCCACGTCACTGGGGTCAAAAACCGCCCAGATTCTGATTCCCAACAACGACAGCGATGAAAATCCCTATGTCATCAACCTCACCGGGACCGGCACCGGACCCGTTATTTCCGGCACTGTAACGGACGGAACGAACCCGATTGTCGGCGTCACGATCTCTTTTTCCCATGACGGCCTTACCGAAACCACCGACGCCAGTGGCAATTACAGCCACATGGTGATTAGCGGAATTTCCACAACCATTACGCCGAGCAAAACCGGATATGGAAATTGGACGCCCGCATCCATCACGCTCAACAATGTCACCACAGACCAAACCGGTCAGGATTTTCAGGGCACACTGCTCGTTGCGGAAATGGATGTACAAGGCAACGGAGTCTCGATTGCGGACGGCGACGCCACACCGGATGTCTCAGACGACACCGACTTTGGAAGTGTGAACATCGCCGGCGGAACCGTGTCTCACACATTCACCATTGTAAATAACGGAGGCGCTGATTTAAATCTTACCGATCCCTCGCCCTACGTGACCATCGGCGGAACCCACGCTTCGGATTTTACTTTGACGGCCAATCCATCCACACCGATTGCTTCCGGTGGCGGGACCACCACATTTACCATTCAGTTTGATCCGTCCGCTACTGGATTGAGGAGTGCCACGATCAGCATCGCTAACGACGATTCGGATGAAAATCCCTATGATTTCAGTATTCAAGGGACAGGCATTGTTGCACCTGAGATGGATGTCCAGGGCAACTCCACTTCCATTGCGGACGGGGATGCGACACCGGATGTCGCGGACGATACTGATTTTGGAAGTGCGGACATCACCACGGAAACGGTCTCGCATACGTTCACAATCGAAAATACCGGTAACGGAGTTCTAAATCTTACCGATCCCTCGCCATACGTGACCATCGGCGGAACCCATGCCGCGGACTTTACTTTGACGGCCAATCCATCCACACCCGTTGCTTCCGGTGGTGGCACAACCACATTTACCATTCGATTTGATCCGTCGGCAGTTGGGCTTCGAACCGCCTCCATCAGCATTGCCAATGATGATTCGGACGAGAATCCGTATAATTTCAGCATTCAGGGCACGGGTACTGCGGTCGCTGAGATGGATGTCCAGGGCAACGGCAACTCCATTGCGGACGGGGATGCGACACCGGATGTCGCGGACGATACTGATTTTGGAAGTGCGGATATCGCAGCAAGCACGGTTTCACACACATTCACCATCGAAAATACCGGCAACGGAGTTTTAAGTCTGACCGACCCTTCACCCTATATCACCATCGGCGGCACCCATGCCGCGGACTTTACTTTGACAGCCAATCCAACCACACCCGTTGCTGCGGACGGGGGCACGACCACATTTACCATTGAATTCAATCCATCTGCAACAGGATTGCGCACAGCCACGATCAGCATTGCCAATGATGATTCGGATGAGAATCCCTATGATTTTAGTATTCAAGGGACGGGCATTACTGTACCTGAGATGGATGTCCAAGGCAACTCCACTTCCATTGCGGACGGGGATGCGACACCGGATGTCGCGGATGATACAGATTTTGGAGATGCGGACATTGTCACCGGATTGGTCTCCCACACTTTTACGATTGAGAATACAGGATCACTCGACCTGAATCTGACCGATCCTTCCCCCTATGTCACCATCGGCGGCACCCATGCCTCGGATTTTACTTTGACAGCCAACCCATCCACACCGGTCACCTCAGGGGGAGGCACCACCACATTTACCGTGGAATTCAATCCGTCTGCGACCGGATTGCGCACAGCCACGATCAGTATTGCCAACGACGATTCGGATGAAAATCCGTACAACTTCAGCATTCAGGGCAACGGCACATCGGCACCGGAAATGGATGTACAGGGCAATGGAAACTCAATTGCAGACGGGGACAATACACCAGGTATATCCGATGACACAGATTACGGAGAAGTGGACACTGCTTCAAACCTTTCGCATACCTTTACCATCGTCAACTCCGGCAGTGCGGATCTGACGCTTTCGGGTTCACCTGCAGTCGTTATCAGCGGCACACATGCCGCGGATTTTACCGTAACCGTACAGCCCACCAGTCCGGTCACCGCAGGCGGCGGAACAACCACATTTACAGTTCAATTTAGTCCGTCTGCTACAGGATTGAGAACTGCAACGGTCAGTATTGACAATGACGATTCCGACGAAAATCCATATAACTTCGACATTCAGGGTACAGGAACCGTTCCGCAAACGCCCTACTCAGGTTCACCGATTGCAGTTCCCGGCCGGATTGAAGCCGAGGATTATGACAATGGCGGCGAGGGCGTTGCTTATTATGACACCGATACTGGCAACACTGGCGGTCAATACAGAACCGATGATGTGGATGTGGAAAATTGCGGTGAAGGCGGATACAATGTAGGCTGGATTGCCGCGGGAGAATGGCTGGAATATACAATCAATATAGCGTCCACAGGTTTATACGACATTGATGTTCGAGTAGCTGCATTAAACACCGCCGGGAGTTTTCAAATTAGCGTGGACGGTTTTGACAAAACCGGGACACAAACTGCTCCGGTGACCGGGGGATGGCAGACCTATACAACCGTCACGATTTCCAGTGTATCATTATACGCAGGTCAGCATATCTTAAGATTGAACATGCTCAGCGCAGGATTCAATGTCAATTATATGGATCTGATTCTGCTAACTCCAGAAATGGATGTACAGGGCAACTCCACTTCCATTGCGGACGGGGATGCGACACCGGATGTGGCAGACGATACAGACTTCGGGAATACGGATGTGACAGGTGGAACCGTCTCGCACACATTCACCATCACAAACAGTGGCGGCGGGCCTTTGAATCTGACCGACCCACCCCCCTATGTCACCATCGGCGGAACGCACGCCTCCGATTTTACATTGACGGCCAATCCCTCGACGCCGATTGCTCAAGGAGGCGGTACAACCACTTTTACGGTCCAATTTAATCCTTCGGCTGCGGGATTGAGAACAGCCTCCATCAGCATCGCAAACAATGATCCGGATGAAAATCCTTACAATTTTAGCATACAGGGAACCGGTCTTGCCTCTGAAATGGATGTGCAGGGCAACGGGACATCGATTGCGGACGGGGACGGATCACCCGATGTCGCAGACGACACCGATTTCGGAACTGCGGATATCTCTGGCGGAACCGTCTCGCATACTTTTACGATTGTAAACACCGGCAATGCCGCATTAAATCTGACCGATGCATCCCCCTATGTCACCATCGGTGGGGCCCATGCAGCAGACTTTACACTCATCGCCAATCCATCCACACCCATCGCTTCAGGCGGCGGTACGACCACTTTCACAATTCAATTTGATCCTTCTGCCGTGGGGCTTAGAACCGCCACGGTCAGTATCGCAAACGATGATTCCGATGAGAATCCTTATAATTATACGATACAGGGTACCGGCGCTACCCTGCCCGAAATGGATGTCCGGGGCAACGGTAATTCTATCGAAGATGGAGACACCACTCCAGACACAGCGGACGACACGGATTTCGGAGGTGTGGATGTCAGCAGCGGTACTGTTTCCCATACTTTTACCATTGAAAATACGGGTTCTGTAAATTTGACACTTTCGGGTTCACCCGCCGTTGTGATCAGCGGAACACATGCGGCAGACTTTACGGTAACCGTTCAGCCGACCAGTCCGGTTGCTTCCGGAGGCGGCACAACGACTTTTACCATCCAGTTCGATCCATCCGCTCCCGGACTGAGAAGCGCAACGGCCAGTATCGCAAATGACGATAGCGATGAAAATCCGTATAACTTCAATATTCAGGGAACCGGCTCCGGCGACGGAGAAATGGCAGTCACTGGGAACAGCATCGAAATCGCAGACGGAGACAATACGCCTTCTTCTACGGACGGAACCGATTTCGGGAATGCAGATATTAGTAGCGGTACGGTTTCTCAGGATTTCTGGATCGAGAATTCGGGAACCGGAGACCTCCTGTTGACCGGTTCACCCAAAGTTCTCATTCAAGGCACACATGCGGCAGATTTTACAGTGATCTTGCAGCCCAGCTCACCCATTGCACCGGGTAGTTCGGTTTTGATGACCATCGAGTTTGATCCATCCGCAACCGGTCTTCGTTCCGCTTCGGTCAGTATCGCCAACGACGATGCCGATGAAAACCCCTATAATTTCGCTATCCAGGGCACCGGCACAGTGGCACCGGAAATTGACATCAAAGGCAACGGAATCAGCATTGCCAACGGAGACAATACACCGGATCCAAGTGATGACACCTATTTCGGTAATGTCGATGTGAACGGAGGTACAGCGGTCATTACCTATACGATTGAGAACCTTGGAAGTGCGGACCTGACACTGACGGGCTCTCCCTATGTCACAATTCTTGGCGATGCTGCAGCAGATTTTACAGTCACACAGCAGCCTACCTCACCAATTGCATCCGGGAACAGCGTGACCTTCGAGATCACATTCGATCCGTCCATGATCGGTAACCGTATGGCAAACATTTCCATAACAAACGATGACGCGGATGAAGATCCATACCTGTTTGCCATCATGGGCAATGGAATTGGACCCGGTGCCCCATTTGGCTGTGTGCCGAATTTCTATCATGTTTATGAATCGACCGGTAATATTACTTACCTAAATGCATATACCAATCCATATACCTATACAACGATTGGTATTGCAGGATACCATGTCAATGCTGTCGGCTACAATGTCGAAGACGGTCTGCTCTATGCACAGGAATGGGGAAGTGCGATTCCTGGCAATAATATCATCCGAATTGACGCTACAGGATCCATAGTGACTGTGGCTTCGGTCCCCTTTCAATCTGTAAGAGGGGATTGTGATATTTCTGGCAATTATTATTTCATTAATAATTCCGGAAATCAGGTCGCCTTTTATGATATCAGTACTGGAACAATGAGTTCAACATATAATATAACCGGTTCTACATATCAAGCATTGGACATTGCTTATCGAGCAGCCGATGGACGTTTTTACGGTGTCAATGCAAAAACCTTATACTGCTATAACCCTTCGGGTAATTCCTGTACCACACTTGCGATCACAGGACGGCTTGCCGAGGATGTGGATAGCGGAATTAACTCGAACAACTTCGGTGCCAGTTGGACAGCAAATGACGGTTATCTCTATATCGGTAATAACCAGAGCGGACGTCTCTATAAAGTCAATGTCAGTACCGGTGCCAGTGTCTATGTCGGAACAGGAACAAGCAATTTAACGTACAACGACGGTGCTTCCTGTCCTCTGGCTGCTGCTCCACTCCCCACTTCCGGAACCATTGGCAATTTTGTCTGGATCGATTACGACAACAATGGTCTTCAGGACACAGATGAATTGGGATTGTCGGGTGTCACAGTTTCGATTTACGAAAGCGATGGCACCTTTATCAATTCGACCACAACGGCTGCGGATGGTTCCTATCAATTCCAGAATCTTTCTCCTTCGGAATATTACCTCATCTTCAGCAATCTGCCTTCCGGATTTCAGTTCACAACCCAGAACGTAGGTGGCAACGATGCCATTGACAGCGATGTTGATCCATCCACAGGGCGAACTGCAGATATTACAGTCAGCGTGGGTGTGATCGAAGACTCATGGGACGCCGGTGTGATCACCACCGGTATAGGTGACTGGGTCTGGTACGATACCGACCACGATGGCAGACAGGACACCGGGGAAACAACCGGCGTGCAGGGCATTACCGTGCGGTTGTACACCCAGGGCGGAAGCCTCGTTTCAACAACCACAACCAATGCCGATGGGTTCTATATGTTCAGCGGTCTGACAGCCGGTTCGTGGTATTACGTGAATTTTTCGAATCTTCCCGGAGGGTATGTATTCAGTCCACAAGACAATACCGGGTTTGGGTGGGACGACACCGAGGACAGCGATCCCAACACAAGTACCGGCAATACGACTACATACCAGATGACAAGCAATCAATTCGACGCCTCAGTCGATGCCGGGATATACCAAATCTCTTATCCTGAAATCGACATCCAGGGCAATAGCGTGACGATTCCGGACGGCGACACCACGCCCTCCACTACGGACAGCACCGAATTCGGCAGCGTTCTGGTGTCTTCTGGAACGGTGAGACATACATTTACTATCCTGAACACCAATTCGGCTGACTTAACCCTGAACGGATCTCCTCTTGTCGAAATATCCGGATCGGCAGCCTCTGATTTCACGGTCGTTGTCGATCCCACGACTCCGATAGCGAACGGTGCAAGCACCACATTCGAAATCCGGTTCGATCCCACTGCCGACGGACTCCGACAAGCTACGATCAGTATCCTCAATAACGATACCAATGAAAATCCCTACGACTTCGTTATACAGGGAACCGGTCTGGCTCCGGAAATGGATGTTCAGGGAAACGGTACTTCAATCGCAGATGGGGATAACACACCGGATGTTTCAGATGATACGGATTTCGGAAGCACAGATATAGTAACCGGGTCTGTTATTCATACATTTACCATTGAGAACTCCGGTGGTGCCGATCTTGACTTAACCGGAACTCCGATCGTCCAGATCACCGGCACGCATGCTTCTGATTTCAGTGTCACCCAGCAGCCTGCATCAAGTACGGTTAATTCCGGCGGCGGTACGGTCACCTTCCAAATCACATTCGATCCATCGGCCACAGGATCGCGTTCCGCAAACATCACCATCTCGAATACGGACGCCGATGAGAATCCCTACAATTTTGCCATTCAGGGAACCGGCGGCGCTTCTCCCGAAATGGATGTTCAAGGCAATGGAAATTCCATTGCAGACGGAGACAATTCGCCCTCCACAACAGATGGAACAGATTTTGGCAGCGGTGACATCGTATCCGATATCGTCGTGCACACATTTACGATCCAAAATACAGGAAGTGCCGATCTGAATCTTACCGATACTCCCATTGTGCAAATCGTGGGTGTCAATTCGGGGGACTTCCTCGTCAATCAGCAGCCAGCTTCCGATACTGTCAGTTCCGGCGGAGGTACGGTGACATTCCAGGTTTCCTTTGATCCGACGGTCACGGGACTGCGTCAGGCAACTGTGACCATCTCCAACGACGATACGGACGAGAATCCATATACGTTTGATATTCAGGGAACAGGGATAGCCGTACCGGAAATCGATATTCTGGGCAATTACATCTCCATAGCCAACGGAGATATGACTCCTTCGCTTTCAGACCATACCGATTTCGGCGGCATCGAAGTTATCGGGTCCCCCTCTTTGAACAGAACATTCACCATCAAAAATACAGGAAGCGCCGAACTCAACCTGACTGATCCATCACCCTATATAACCATTGGAGGTACACATGCATCCGATTTCAGTGTAACGATCGCACCGGCCAATACCATCGGCGAAGAAGGGGACAGCACTACATTCCAGATCACTTTCGACCCCAGTGCTACTGGCATACGCAGCGCCACAATCAGCATCGCCAATGATGATAGCGATGAGAACCCATACACATTTGTCATTCAGGGGACAGGCACTTCACCCCAGCTTTCACTGAGCAAATCCGTGGACAAGAACAATGCGGCACCAGGGGAAGAATTGACTTATACCATTATTTATTCGAATATCGGTGATGCCAATGCCACAGCGGTGATCATTCTCGAAACCATTCCGGACAATACAACTTATGTGACGAGTTCGGCCGCGGGTAGTGGTATTACAATATTATATAGTCACGATGATGGAAACAACTACGACACTTCTGAAACACCACCAGTGACCAATCTTCAATTTCAGCGCGCTGCAGCATTAACACCCGGAGAATCCGGCAGCGTAACTTTTAAAGTCATTATCGATTAACTCAGGAGGATACAATGAGAAACCAAAAACTATTTTTAATCTGCGGGTTTGCACTGATGACAATTCAGTTGTTTGCCCAGGGGAAACCCAAACTGGAACTGAGTATCACAGAAAGAAAAATCAACATGTCTGCCGATGAAAAAGCAGGCCAGGCCGAGATCGTCTATTCGCCGGGAGACACGATCGAATATACGATCCTGGCAAAAAATGTGGGCAAGGGATTGATGACCAAACCCGAAATCGTAGACCCGATTCCTGAAGGAGTCGCCTACATCGCAAACAGTGCCAAGGGAGACAACTGTCAGATTTTTTTCTCGATTAATGATGGCAAACAATACACCGAATGGCCGATCATGATCTCCGTAACCAATGACCAGGGAGTACAGGTCGGGAAAAAGGCCGATGCGGACCAGGTGACCCATATCAAATGGATGATCAATGAGTCCCTCCCTGCAGGCGGAGAGAAAGAATTGAAATTTCGTGTTACAGTAAAATAAGGATGCAGACAATCACAGTGAAACATAAAATAAAAAAAAGAAAGGAGAACAACGATGCGATCCGTGAAAAGATTGGAGGGATCGAGAAGTCACGATCCGCCGTAACAGCTGTTTTACCCGTTTGGTTTATTAACAATGATTCAAAAAACAACTCTATCTCAGGAGGATTATCAAAATGAAACGTTTCACTCTTTTATTCGCTGTACTGCTCGTTATAATCGGAGTGGTGCAGATCTTTGCTGCCGGCACGCCTGCCGGCACGGTCATCCGAAACTGGGCCACTGGCAATTATAAGGATGCCAATGGGAATGACATGACACCAGTGAATTCGGATACGGTTTCCACCACAGTAACACAGGTTGCCGGTGTGGATGTCGGTCCTGACGGCAACAAAACGCTGGCGCACAATTCCTATGCGGACTATGCCGTCACCATTACCAATACCGGAAACGGTGATGACACATTTTCACTCAGTGCAAGCACAATCACAACAGGAAGCAGTTCTTTCTCCGAAACGATTTATTACGATGCCAACCGAAATGGTGTCAAAGACGCCGGGGAAACGACCGTAACGTCCAGCACAGGGTCATTGAATGCGGATTCATCTTATTATGTAATAGTACGTGTCTCCGTCACGGGCGGTGCTCACGATGAAGTCGCGACCACCACGGTAACTGCTCAATCTGTCTTCAACGGCAGTATCACCGATTCCGCCACATTGACATCGGATGTCACGGCTGCCCTGATTGCCGGAGCGATCCAGATTACCGACAACAACACACCTGCGCCGGGTCAGGCGTATACGTATCGGGTTGATTTCCAGAACAACGGCGACGAAACCGCTTATTCGACGACTCTCTCTCTGCCGGTTCCGACCAATACGCAATATGTGGCCGGAAGCATGACCTTGAATGGATCGGCATTAACGGATGCTTCTGACGCAGACCAAGGAACCTGGTCTGCCGGTTCGGGAACCATCGTCGTAGGAAGTCTTGCCGCGAGCGGCTCCGGATACATCACCTATCAGGTTCAGGTGAATGCGGGTGTGGCTTCTGGTACGATCATCACAAACACGGTCGATATCGATTATGATGACAGTATTCCGCTTGCCTATACAACTGTACAAGTTTCCACGAGCGGAGCTTCCAACGCGACAGTCAGCCAAGTTGCCGGTATTACCACTTCAGTGGCAGACGACTCTCTGGACGGCGACCCCAGCGATGACGTTCAGTACAGCATCAAAGTAAAGAACACCGGAAATGGTACGGACAGCTACGCAATTACCACATCCGGCGGCTTGGGCTGGACATGGGTGTTCTATCTGGATGACAACAACGACGGCACTCCGGATGGTGCGGCACTCACCAATACAGGCAATATCGCTGCCGGGGATTCGACCTATATTCTCGCTGTGGTAACAATTCCCGCCGGAACAGCCGATGAAACCGTGGATGAAACCGATGTTACATTCACTTCTGACGCGGACGGCGGTGTATCCAGCACAGAGACACTGACCACAACCGTAACGGCTCCGCTATTGAGCCTGTCCAAATCCGTGGCCCCGACAGGCAATCAGCCTCCCGGAACCACGCTGACATACAGTGTTGTGGTGACCAACAGTGGAACAGGCCAGGCCACACAGGTGGTTGTCACGGATAATATTCCGTCTTCTACCACCTATGTGAGCTCCAGTCTAAAAATTGATGGTGTAGCAAAAACCGATGGAACAGGCGATGATGAAGCCAGTTGCGATGGCACAACCGCAACTTTCAATCTGGGTACAATGGCAAGCGCCGCTTCCGTCACAGTGCTATTTCAGGTAACCATTGATTAATTGAAGTAATAATTTGACAGCAACCAGACAAGAATGAATGTATTGAGAAAAAATTCTTTTCTTATAATAGGATTGTTTATGACGATCTGTACAGGCTCGGTATGGAGTCAGACGCCATCCGGCACGGCCATCACAAATACGGCCATCCTTTCCTACGATGCCGGCAATGGCATGATTCTCTCCATACCGAGCGATACGGTCGTGACAATCGTCAGCGAAGTCGATCTGGAAGTCACCAAAACCACGAACGTCCATGAAGTGGAAATCGGTGATACCATCCTTTACGAAATCCGCGTTAAAAATATTGACGATTGGACAGCATACAAAGTAACAATCCAAGATTCGCTTCCCTGGATGCTGTCTTTTATTGCTTCGGAACCTGCGTGTGAAATCGACGGCAATGTGCTCAAATGGCAAATCCCGGAAATCAACATCGGCGAAACCGCGAGAATACAACTGACCTGTCTGGTCATCAAAGCCGATTACAGCAATACCATCGAAAACATCGTCATGGTTCGAGCGAATGAGGGACAGAAACGGTATTCGAACAACGCAATGGTGATATGGAAACCTTGGCCGGATGTGGAATTGCACAAATCGGTTTTGCCCGATACGGCTTATGTCGGTGATATATTGACCTACAGACTCAATGTTGAAAACACAGGACCTTTGCCGTTGACGCAAATTCAGGTCAGGGATACCCTGCCAACTGGACTCAATTTTGTTTCATCCAGCATGCCGGTCGATACCACAAACCGGATTCTGGTATGGCACATCGACGATCTGGATCTCGCACAGACGATCGGTCTGGAATATCAGACAATCGTTACATCATTGTCATCCGATTCCATAGTGAATACTGCCCATGTGACCACTGCGGAAGGTGTCCAGGACACATCGGGCGCATCTGTTGTTTTTCGTGGTCACGGAATCGGGCTGAACATCTTTAAAGAGGCAGCCGATACGGTCTATACCGCCGGCGATACGATCACGTACAATCTGATTCTCAGCAATTCCGGTGTTCGTGCGGGGAATCAGATTACGGTGCGGGATACGCTTCCTGGTTATCTGAAATATATAGGTTCGACACACAGTGCACACTTTGAAGAAGACAGCATTCTTGTCTGGCAATTCGATCATCTTCAGCCGGGTTTTCGCGACACATTATACGTAACCACCTCGATCAGAATCCCGATCGAAGATCAGACCCTTGTGGACAATATCGTTTGGGCTAGATCGGCCGAAGGTTTACAGGACAGTTCCCGCTGGCGTATCCGGGTGAATTCACATCCGAATCTGAAACTGCAAAAATCCACAAAATCAACCGCATTCCCCGGGGACACGCTTGTCTACAGCTTTATCTACTCCAATGTGGGGACCGCCACTGCCTTCGAATCGGTACTCAGAGACACACTTCCTGAGTATTTGATCTTTATCGATGCAACGGCGTCCTATGTGTACGATACCGAATCGCATACCGTCCGATGGCAGCCTGTGAACATTCCATCCGGGGCTCTGGACACGCTCTATATCCGAAGCCAAATTTCCACATCGATCGGATCGAATACGCAGATTGTCAATACAGCGTGGCTATCCAATCAAACCGCTTCCACCACGGCCAGTGCCAGTTGCGAAACGGAAATGAATCCGAATACCATCTACTCGTACAAAACCGTTGATAAAAAACAGGGCACTGCGGGCGATACCCTCACCTACTGCATCCACTACGGCATTCTGGCAAATCATGCGGCTGATTCGATTTTTATCGTCGATTTTCTGCCTCAGGAAATCCAGTGGATTCAGGATGCAAGTCTGGAGAAAGCCAATGCGGAATTGCTTTCTTTTGATCCGCTGACCAATCAGGTGTATTTTTGTCAGGAAGGATTTCGTCCGGCAGAAAATGATTCGATCACACTACGGGCAGTCGTGAAGAACGATATCGAACCTGGAATACATCATATCGAAAACCGGGCAATGGTTTGGATGGGTGGTGACACCGTCTACACAGAGAAAGATTCTCGAACCGATGCATACACAAAGCTCATTCAAAATTTCCTCACAGTAAAAAAGAGTGTCAACCGCAAAATTATCGAAGTCGGAGGAATCTTAACCTATCAGCTGCTCATCGAAAACAAGAGCAAAGACAATCTTCTTGCCCCGATTCAGATCCAGGATATTCTGCCCGAAGGATTCCGCTACGTTGAAGGAACGACTCTGTTGGAGGACAGAAAAATCAACGACCCCGAGTTGAACCACGTGGGCAAGCAGATCCGCATGCACTGGACCTTGTCTGATACACTAAGACCGGGAAAGCAAATCAAACTGCGGTATCGGGTCATTGTGGGATTGTCAGCAAAATTGGGCGAACGGGAAAACCGTGTCACGGCATTCGGATTGTCCGATCATACCTGGATCCAATCGGAAGAGGCGCGCGCTACCGTACTGGTTCGCGCAGGCGCTTTTGATGAACGCGGATTCATCATCGGAAAAGTCTATGAAGACCAGAATCGGAATGGCCTGCACGATAACGGCGAACAAGGGATTAAGGGAATTGAACTCATATTGGAGGATGGCACACGGGTGAAGACAGATGCTTTCGGCAAATATTCCATCCCCAATGTGGAAGAGGGGCAGCACGTTTTGCGTTTGAATGAAAGAACACTGCCCAAGCACAAACATGTTCTTATAACCAGTTTCCAATTCTTGGGAGATTCGAAGTCACGAATCGTTTTGGTTTCACCCGGTGGAATGGCCAAAGCCAATTTCGCCATCGGATCGGATGAGTAATGATTCTATGAACCATCGTATACGACATATTTTAATGATGCTGATCTGGATGATCGCAGGAATACTTCCCCTGCACGCCCAGATTGTCATTCTTTCCCCCAAGGAAAGCGATGTCAATGAACTGCATCATATCGCCGTAACGGTGGTCGGAAAACCGGGCGCCAAAGCCTGGCTGTTTATCAACGACCAGCCTGCCGACTCCGGTGAAATTCGTATCGATGGCAGATATGACTTCCTGAACGTCGAGGCCCCGGCCGGTCCCGTGGAAATTCGTACGGAAGCACTGGGTGCCAAAAACCGTATTTACAAAGCGGTTCGAAACATCCATATTTTGGGTCCGCCGGAAAAATTGATCGCAAACAGGGAACAAATCATACTTCCGGCAGACAGCCAATCCGTCCAAACGATGAAAATCGAAATTCAGGATGGTTGGGGATATCCTATCCCCAAACTAAAACTTGCCACGGTGAGGATCGAAAAAGGCACACTCATCGACACCGATTTGGATACCACCACATCAGGATGGCAGCTGCCAATCAAGGACAGCCAGCTCAGCTTCACTGTCCGTGCGGCCAATACTGTCGGAACAGAACAGATCGCTATCGAGATAAACGGCCTCAGAGCAAGGATACCTGTCCAATATACCACACCGCCTTTCCCTTTCATGCTGGTCGGTTCCATGGAAGGCAAAGTTTCTGCGCTTCAAATCGATCCGGACGATATGGATGAGCCCAAATTTACTCTATCGGATGTGACCTATATCGAATCCGAAATCAAGGAAGTTCCGGTCAGCGGACACATTGCACTATACGGCAAAGGAAGCGTGCTGAAGAATAAATACCTCGCCACGGCTTCTTATGACAGCCGCCGTTCGCGCGACAATCAGCTGTTCCGGGATCTGGATCCGAACCTGCAGTATGCACTTTACGGAGACGCGAGCTCACTGACATACGATGCCCAAACCCAATCCAAGTTTTACGGGAAAATCGAACGGAACGAATCTTTCATTCAGATCGGTGATTTCAATACAGAGCTGCGAGCGAGTGAATTTACTGCGTATGACCGCTCATTCAACGGATTGCTGGGACAGTTCCATCTCCGTAATCACACAGTAACCGGTTTTGCCACACTGAACGACCGGAAAATGAAACTGGATGAAATTCGCGGTGAAGGAATCTCCGGATACTATTTCCTGACTGGAAATCAGATTACGATCAACTCGGACAAGATCCGGATCGAAACCCGGGATAAATATCACCCCGAGCAGGTCTTGGAAATCGAAGAAAAAATCCGTTTCCAGGATTACGATATCAATTTTGTAGACGGTACATTGATGTTCAAACAACCGATTCCGAGCGTGGACAGCAACGGCAATCCGGTTTACATCGTGGCCATCTACGAATATCAAGACAACGCGGATAAGTCCGTCATTGGCGGAATACGGTACGACGGCAGGTTTACCAAGAAATTCAAATTCGGATCGACACTCATCATCGAAGAAAAAGAACCCTCGAATTTTATGCTCTACGGCGTGGATGCGGCATTGCCTCTATTCTCCTGGCTGCAGTTGAATGGCGAACTGGCACAAAGTCACTCTTCCGAGCTCTCGCAGGAAGAACAGATTGGGAGAGCCTGCAAGACCCGGATCAAACTGAGCCCGCTTAAGACAGTGCAACTGGAAGGATACTACCGCAAGGTGGACAGCGATTTTTCGAATCCTTCCCAGACCGGCAGTCAGTTTGTAATGGGTTCGGAGAAATACGGTGCTTCCGGTAAAGTGAACCTGGGCCCGGCCGGAAGAGTCAAATCCGAATATTACAAACAGCACAACAATATGGATACGGTCAATGAAAATGACGTCCGTGTGATGAACGCTTTTTACGAATATCCGATCAACAAAAAAGCCGCCGTGCGCATGGGATATGAAGACGCTTCAAGGGAACAGTTGGATAACGATTCCACCGAAGTCGACAAATATCAATCCAAAATGCTGAAGAGTCAGGTCAACTACAACTGGAACAGCCGGTTGAGTTCATTGGTCGAACACGATCAAAATCTGACAAGCGGACAAAACACAATCCCCACAAGCACCTCCGTGGGTCTGTCGTACAGCATTTCGGAAAAGGTCAAACTGTTCCTCAAACAACGGCTCATCTATACCGGAACCAAACGCTCACAAACGATTTTCGGTGTGGACTCGCGGGTCAACAAAAATACCCAGGTCTCCGGAAAATATGAGATTGGCGGTGCGGCCGGCGAGAAACTGAACCGTATGACCATCGGATTGAAAAACAAGTGGCAGATCCTTAAAGACGTATCATTGAATCTTGCTTTCGAAAGCACCGCGACCATGGATTCACTTGAAGTTCCCACTCCGGATCACAATGCCGTTTCTATGGCTGTGGAGTATCTCCCGGATAAGCCCTGGAAATCCTCCCTCAAATATGAACTGGCCCAGGACAAAACGGTTCGGAAACAGGTCATCGCTTTGGCAGCCGAATGCAAGGTCTTCAATGGCCTGAGCGCCATCACAAAGATCGAACATTCCGGTGCCAAATATCTCAATACACAAAATGAAGTGTGGAACCGCGGCAACTATCAGCTGGGAATTGCCTATCGGCCTGAATTGAACGATCGATTCAATAGTGTGGCCAAAGTTCAGCTCCTGACCGATAAAAACACACACGTCATCCCCAAAGAGCGTCTGGATCGTCTGATCGGATCGTTCCACGGCTACTGGCAAATCACGGCGCGTCTCGGATTGGCTGGACGCTTTGCCATACGAAAATTATTGGATGAAGAAATCGATTATTACAGTACCAGCACACTCACCACGCTCTATGCTCTGAGAACCGAATACGAATTCCTCCCCCGCTGGTCTACCAACATCGATCTGCGGCTTCTCAGTATGAATCCGGTGGACCAGAGCAAAACCGGCATGGCAGCCGATATCAATTATCATTTGATCAAAAACATGCAGGTTGGAATCGGGTATATCTTCAAGCAGTTAAATGATCCTGATTTCTCATATTCCGAATACAGCTTCTCTAACTTCTATCTTCTCCTTCGCCTGAAATTCAGCGAAGACCTCTTTAACTGGCGGTAGGAAAGATTGATAGAAAAAATATAAAAGTCAAATCAAAAATGGGAGAGAATAGTAATTTTATTATCAAAGATATAGTATTATACTCGATTACCTAAGTTTTTGCTATATGTTTTTATAGGGGTAAGCAATTTCGGAATCTTTAAATTAATATGAGTTAATAATTCTTTTAATTCATTGAACTTTTTGTCGCTCTTTTCCTTACCTGCGCCGCTATATCCGTAATAGAAATTATGAGCTGCTGAAGCTTGTTTCACTTGATAATAAATTCCTCTCATCTCCATATACATTTCAAACACCGAATTCTGAACACCTTCTGGTATATAATTTTGCAATTCCTATTTTTGATAATCATTATAAGCAAAAAAACTGAATGTATCAACCACAGTATTGGCCCAACGCCAAATATCCATTCTTGACGACTTTGATTCATTCATAACATTTCTTAATTCTTTAAATTGATCTATATTATCTAATATTTCATTATAGATTCTATTTAAATAAACTTTGATTTTTTTCTTTTCTTCTTGTAGTTTATTTTCTTTTTCTATTTTTAGTTGTTTTTGCTGTTGAATTCTATGTATTTGCAATGCAATTGGAATACCTATTATAACTCCTATTAAAGTTGCAAGCCAATTACCCATTAAATTACTTATATAATTATCTTCACATATATTTTGAAAGAAATATAATAATGGTATCAAAATAATAAATACTATAATAAAAATTAATAAAACATATGTAATTTTACGCATATAGAAACTCAAGTTATTTAGATTGAGTCAAACAAGATATTACACAACAAATATACCAGAATAAAAGTTGGGTTAGTTATGTATTTCAACTTTCTTTCTAAAAAACTCTTAAGGTTTTTTTGTCGTGTATCCTATCCTTTTTATTTCCTCTTCAGATAATGAAGGATAAAGATCGTCTTCAGTAAAAGGCATACCGTCTAAACCAGATGATAAAAGATAATAATGTCTTCCGTTATCAATCAATTCATAATAAAAAGTTTTAGGCTTTTTACCCCCAAAATCAGAGCTTATTGGATCATAAAAATATAGAATTTTCCTCTCTTCTTTTCCTTCAGTTAAATTCTCTAATTTTTCAGGATATTTACCATTCTGAATTTTGTAATATTCTATATTTTTTACTAACTCATTTAACATCATTTGGGATGCTTGTATCTTTGCATTGTTGAAAAACCCACCTTTTTGAACAAATCCAATATAAAACATAGTACTAAAAACAATTATAGTGAAAACAATGCCACATATTCCTAAAATAACAATTCTATTACCACCTTGTTTTTTCTTTGATATACCCCAAACAATAGCAATAATGCCAAGTGGAACACCATATCCAGGAATGAACGAGGAAAAACCCAATACATAAGGTAAAAGACCAAGTTTTTTTTCATCTTTGCTTTTCGGTGAAGGTTGTTCATCAGTTTCTATATCAGATTCCTTTTTTTTGCCCAAATAAATACCTAAATAACACAATCCTACTGTAAGTACAAAAGATATAAGTAAATATAATCTTCTGAAAATATCCATTAAAACAACATTTGTAAGAGCAATATGAAATACTGATTTTATTATCAAGCTAAATCCACCAACAATAAATGCAAATGCGAAATAATTAGATTTCACTTGACGAGCAATTGCATAACCTCCAAGTAATGCAAATACATATTCGGCTATAAATCTTATACAAGTGTCTAGTGAACTCGCTTTAGCGGTACTATTTATCGTATCAGTTGATTTCATCAAAAGTAAATCCAATGGACCTGCTAGTAATGTTAATATAGAATAAGCTATTAAAGGACCAAATGTAATTATAGCCCAACTTAAAGCGTAGGCTTTAAATCGAGGTTCAAATTTTGCCTTATCATTCATTGGATACTCCAAATGTTATTAAATAGGCAAAATACCACAGATTTCCCCCACTAAAAACAATTACTATATTGTATGCAGTAATAAAATGAAGCAAATCAAAGATGCAGTAGCACTTGTTGAAATAATGTATAAAAAACCAGAACGAAATTCAATATGAAATTGAAATAAAAAAGGACCTGAAGAATGGCGTTTCAGGTCCAAATTTTCATGTCAAAACAGAAAGATTTTCAATCAAGGTTACAGTATGATTTCTCACACTTACAGAATAATTTACATCACTCTTTCGCTTCCAGATTTCAAATGAGTTTATTGAAATATACTTTTTACTTTTTTCCTCTGGTTTTTGTCTTTACCTTTTTCTTCTCCCTGAAATGACAAACAATTTGATAAATCAGAACCAACCACAACAGCAAAAACACAATCACGGACAGCCACTTCGAAATAAACCAAAATAAGATCGTCAGGATGATCAGAATATAAATCGCACCTCTCGATTGAGATGTTTCCGAGATAAATCGGTCAAACTTCTTATAAGAGGATTGAATCTTGTACCAATTTTCAGACAACCGATTCAAACCCTTGTGCAGTACCTTGCGAAACAGATAGATGATCCAAAGAATCAGGATAAAAACAATCCAGCGTACCAATGTGATCAATACCTGCCTGGCGTACAGTGTCTCGATCCAAAGCTCGTCTTCCGGCTTGACAATCGTACGCGCAAATCGGTATACCTGTCCAGTAGTAGGAATCGCAATCTGAATCGGGAGCACGCCGGCACCTCCACTTCGAATCACACTCTGAGTCGGAGCTTGCGCAAGTTCTTCCAACCTTCCTCCAAAATTCATCTCCGCATCCAACTGCTGAGCTTCCTGCAGTTCGTCCATGGGTACGTTTCGAAACTGGCTCTTGTAATCCTTGCCCTTATACAACTCTTTGGCGGTCATTTCTCTCTTCTCCGGTTCTAAACTCCCAGGAGCAGGTGCTGATTTATCGTAACTCAGAAATCGTTGCCTCTTACCCAGAAGATTAATTCCACGAATGATCTCCTCTTTCTCGAGCGAACTTTTAAAATACAAATAGGCATAGTCATTGGGCACGTACACGGACCAAACAATCTGGCTCGTCATCACGTCCACTGAAGGCAGACTCACACTGCGCCAGCCAAACAGTTGGAAGGACTTCTCTGACAGACAGTAAATGACTTCAACAGGAAACGTCTCGAGCTTATTGCCCGAATATCGGGACCGGATAAGTGGTACAAGCAGTTTGCCGTTCGAACTGAGCGACGATTCGACCGGTTCATTACCCACAAACACATTCCATACATCCGCCTCCTCTGGAATTTGAATTTCAAGAAACTGTTTTTCACTGTTGCGTATTTGATAGATTAACCGTTGTACGACTTTACCATCCTCGGTAAAGAGCGTTACCGCATTCGCTGAAACCGCCGAGGCCATGGGTACGATGATCTTCTCATGCTTTTCAATATCAAGGACAAGACTGAAGGGATGCTTGATATATTTATAGGCAAAAATGAGTGGCTTGGCGGATTTGTTGTACAATATGGAAGGTAGTTTCGATACTGCGACCCTCTCCAACCCATTGGCCTCTGCAGCCTTTACTTCCGCAGTGGTGTTGAGTTCCACACCGACGTATCCTGTCTCGCGTACCACGTTTGGCACACTGAATCCTGTAAATATGTTAGCTATCTTGTTATCCGAAATCGGTTTTTCTGCTGTGATATTAACGACTGCAGTACCCTTTCTTCCGTACGTGAAAGGAACGAGAATCACGTGTTGGTTGCCCTGCATCTTTTCTTGCCATGCACCAACACCATCACCCGACACACCAAGAATATTCCAATCATTGGGAACGATTAGGGAAATTTCGTCAATCTCGCTATGTAGGATGCTGTAAACAATATCAGAATTGAGTCGAAGCGCATCTTCTTCAATGGACAGAAGATGGTTAACTTCGGCGTATAGTTTGGAAGGAAGCTTTTTCTGTATAGGAGCCTTCTTGCGCCATGCAACGCTGATGGCGGAACCAGAACTGATCACTGCGGACACCATCGTGCCTTTAGCACGGGGGTCTACAGAAACGGCCTGGGCCTGGGGTATGTTTACATCAATATCCGGGAGTGGTAGCTCCAGGTATAGCAGTGTGATCGGCGTCTTTAAAATAGATAGATCAAGACGGTAAGGCCCTTGGTCGAGATTGGACTTGACCGAGAAAACCGCTTCTGCAAAGTGTTCGCCTGGTTTATCAATCACAGTTTGGTAGTATCCATTTTCACTGATCACGAGCGCAGGTTTATTATCCACTTTGATGTCTTCCAATGCTACACTTTGGTAGAGCAGGGGAATTTTTATGTAGGCATTCTTTTTTAGTACATGGATCTGAAATCGTACCGTGAATGTGGTGCTGGTTTTACCCATCTTTCCGGAATAGATGGCCTTGGTGATGAGAAAATCAAATGGCGGAATAGCAGCCGAATCCGGTGGTTCAATCATTTTATCCACGAAAAGTTTAAACTCTTCACGAGTCATGACCACGAGTCCTTTACGGATCACATGCGAAGGGGGTACTTTTGTACCTGTCTGTGCCACGAGCTTGTTAAACGTTTCGATCGGAAGCACGATTTCGTTCTCGTCAATACGGAGAATTTTCTTGAATTCCTCCCATGGAACAGTGAGCTGGCTCTTTGATGCATTGTTTTCGTCTGCATAGACAGAAATGGAAAAAACAATCCATAGAGCGATAAGCACCGATAAACAGTTAATAAATGTCTTTTTCATAATCAATACCTCCTGCGTCTGTAGAATAAAAATCAACGGTAAAAATGAGACTGTGGCGCATAAAGAGAATTTTACTAAATCAGCGATAAATATTCAAGAAAAAAAGATCAGAGATGTAGTAACAACGTTGAAGTAATGTATCAAAAATCAGAACGAAATTCAATATGAATCTAAAAGAGAACAAAGAACAGAGATTTACATTTCCAAGACCAATTAACGAATACATTTTCTGTCTGAATCAGCACAAGTATCTGGCTTTCTTTTACTTTAATCCTCTGTGATTACCTGTCTCTTTTTAAATACATTTCGCCTCAATTTGTGCTATAAAGTTGACATTTTCGGTTAAATATAACTATATGATAAAATATATAAGTATTTGTTATTATATAACTAAACTCACTATTAAAAACGATTGGCATGGAGATTGTAAGTAAATCGTTCGAAGGATAAAAAGAAGGAAAACGAAAATGAAACGTCTAATCCAAATCATCAGCCTCCTGTTCATCATTTGCGTGATTGTTTTCATGTGGATGAGCTCCGGTAAACAGACTCCGGAAATGCAGGACGGATCACAATATTCAAGTATCAGCAAAGAACAAATTGAACCTGTAAATAATGAAGTACAGGCAGAAGAAACAATCAAAGAATCATCCCAGTCGGTTGAAAAAACAATGGCAATGGATGTGAAAGCAGCTCCCGAACCACCCACTCCCTCTCAAACCGAAACCAAGACCGAAGTAGAAACTGAAGAAGATGAGGGCATTAAAATTGTGATGATTTCTGTCTATGAACCGGAAACAGATGTGATTCCTCTTCCGCCAAGCCCATCATACGATTTATCCGAAGTCAAAGGATTCCACCTCCTGGGTAATTGGAATGAAACACCTTTGAATCTGGTTGTAAGCAGCAACTATGCAGGTGGATATAAGAAAATCCATTATCTCGACTGGGATGGCAAAAATCCCAACGAATTCAAGCTGTATGAATCTCTCGGTAAGGAAGCAGTAGTTAGAGTGTATCAGAACAATGTTCAGGTAGGGCAATTTGCGCTTGCTTCATCTTCAGATGAGGAATTTATTACGCTCGACCTGGATTTGGACAACAACACAGGATTTGCATACACGCAATAATGCGTACCAGCAGTTGAGCAAAAAAAGGCAAGGTGGTTATTCCATCTTGCCTTTTTTGATTTTATCCTCTTTCTGTGGAAATTTTTACTTTGCTTTGAGAATACCTCCTTACTTCGCACTCTCCAGCATGACCCGAACCGCCTCCCAGGGAACTGTGTCGAATACTTCCTCCACAAAATCGGTGTGTCGGGCGTTGGGACTCATGATAGCATCACGGACCATAAATACATTGTAATCCAGATCCTGGGCACTGTGGTAGGTTGCCAGCACGCAGGCTGTAGCACTCAAACCGCAGAGAAACAGCGTGTTGCAGTTCAGATTCTTTAAGGTTTGATCCAGCTCTGTTTTTTTGAAAGCGCTCGAATAATTCTTCACAATTTTGGGATCGTCCTCCTTGATATTGACGGATTCTGGGAACTGGAATTCCTTGGAATCAGGGTCTGGCCCCCATTTCGGATCGGTATGGTAAACTCGGATGATGGGAAATCCGTTTTCGCGGAACATCCAGATCAATCCGTTAATGTATTGCAGAGTCATGTCTTTTTCTGCTATTCCATTAACAAACTGGTTCTGAATATCAATGACGAGCAATGCTGGCCGAATTGGTTGGGCTTCTTTTTCCCCGGATAAAAGAACTCCAGCTGTCAAAATCAACCCAGCAACAACAAGAGCAATCAGATGACTCGATTTTCTCATAACACCTCCCTTGTTAAATATCCTCTCTGAAAAATCAAAATAGAATATCCGATCAGAATTTTGAATAAAAAAAGGACCTATTGGTATAAAACAGATCCTTCATCTTGTCAGAGCGGAGAGATTGCCCCCTAAAGGCGGGTCCGTCTCCGGCGAAGAACTTTTTAGTTTTAGTTGTCACTGTATAAAAAACAGAACATGAGTCGGGGCGGAGAGATTTGAACTCTCGACCTCATGACCCCCAGTCATGCGCGCTAACCGGGCTGCGCTACGCCCCGATAAACGAATATTGAAAAAGCAGGATAAAATTAAATAAATTCGCCGTAAATGTCAAGACAATAATAAATGTATATCTTAAAAATTCGATTGGAATGAATATTTATTAGGCAAAATATGAGGTTTTATAAAATATTTAACCATAAATTTTAATGTGATATTAATGAATATTATCCTATTTTCTCTTGCTTTTTTAAGTCCAGTTTTTTATTATTAATAAGTCTCAATTAAGGAAATCTAAAATGCTGAAACGTTTTATTATCACAGTTTTTATCTGTTCAAAATGTGCCTGGCTTTACGGGCAAATCGGTCCATCGTTCGAATCTTTCTTTTTCGACAAAACCATGCGTCTCGACTATATGCATACGGGAACACACGATCAAGAATATTATTCCTATGATGCAATCTATGAGGAACCATCCTGGGCAGGCAGTCAATCGAATTTGATCGACACGCTGAATCTGGGAAAATATCTGTTCAAGGTGACCGACCGTCAAACCAAAATGCTGCTTTACTCAAGAGGCTTCTGTTCCATCTTCGGAGAGTGGCAAACCACAGATGAGGCCAAAAAATCGGTCTGGCGATCTTTCAGCGAATCGGTCCGTTTCCCCTGGCCCCAGTTCCCGGTGATCGTGACCATCGCCGCACGGGATTCGATGAATATTTTTCGGGATGTCTGGACTTTGGATATTGATCCATTGGAACCCAATATCCGAAGAACTGGCTTTTACCCGGAATTCAAAGTCGATAAAATTATAGATAGCGGCGATCCGCACGACAAAGTGGATCTTTTGATCCTGCCCGACGGATACACCAAAAAAGAAATGAAAAAATTTCGCAAGGATACCCAGCATTTGTTGAATACCTTCTTTGAAACTTCTCCCTTCAAAGAGCATAAAAAAGATTTCAACGTGTGGACTGTCGAAGCACCCTCCAACCAATCTGGGATTGATAACCCACGGACGGGGGTCTACGTCGATAATGTGCTTTCCTGCTCTTTCAATGCGTTCGGGAGTGATCGGTATGTGCTATCATGGGATAATCAGACCATTCGGAAAATTGCATCGAAAGCACCTTACGATCATCTGTTTCTCTTGATCAACTCGAATAAATACGGCGGAGGCGGCATCTTCAATCTCTATTCTACATGCACTTCGGACAACAAATGGAGTGGATATGTTTTTGTCCACGAATTTGGTCATTCCTTTGGCGGACTCGCTGATGAATACTACACCTCCGATGTGGCGTACGACGAATTTTATCCGGCCGGTGTCGAACCCTGGGAACCCAACATCACCGCTTTGCTGGACACCAGCCACATCAAATGGCAGGATATGATCGAACCGGGCACACCGATTCCGACCCCGTGGGATAAAAATGAATTTGATGAAAAACAAACCGCCTATCGCAAATTACTCAGTAAAATGAAAGAACGTGAGGCTCCGAAGGTACAGATTGACAGCCTGACTGCCGCAAATGACCAGTGGGTGCACATCTTTCTCAGAAATCTGAAATATTGGAACAAAGTGGGTGTGTATGAAGGCGGCGGTTACGCTTCCTCTGGACTTTACAGACCCTTCATCGACTGCCGCATGTTCTCGAGGAGTTTGACGGGCTTCTGTCCCGTCTGCACGAGGGCGATTGAAGAAGTGATCGACTTTTATACAAAATAATATAATCCTATTAGTGATAGGATATCCCATAATTGAAAGGAACAAACAATGACATCCAAAGAACTTATGCAGATTGAAGATCAATACGGCGCCCACAATTACCATCCTCTCGATGTCGTTTTGACCAAAGGGGAAGGAATCTGGGTATACGATGCCGAAGGCAATAAATATCTCGATTTCCTGAGCGCCTATTCCTCCGTGAATCAGGGTCACTGCCATCCGCGGATTGTGAACAAACTGATCGAACAGGCCAAAAAACTGACCATTACGTCGAGAGCGTTTCGAAACGATCAGCTCGGACTCTTTTGCAAAGAAGTCTGCGAACTGACCAATATGGAAATGCTGCTTCCGATGAACACCGGTGCGGAAGCTGTCGAAACTGCCATCAAAATCATGCGGAAATGGGGATACGTGACCAAAGGCGTCCCTAAAGAAAAAGCGGAAATCATCACATGCGCAGAGAATTTTCACGGCCGAACCACCACGATCATCGGCTTTTCCACGGAACGGCTTTACCGGGAATATTTCGGACCATTCACACCGGGCTTCATCACCATCCCGTTTAATGATCCGGAGGCTTTGGAAAATGCCATTACTGAAAATACCGTGGCCCTCCTCGTGGAGCCGATTCAGGCCGAGGGAGGCGTTCTCATCCCCGATAAAGGCTACCTGCAAAAATGTTATGATATTTGCAAGAAAAACAATGTGCTGCTTTGCTTGGATGAGATTCAAACCGGGCTGGGAAGAACCGGAAAAATTCTGGCCGCACATCACGAAAATGTGCATCCCGATGTGCTCATTCTCGGGAAAGCTATTTCCGGTGGATTTTATCCGGTATCTGCTGTCGTCAGCAAAAAGGACGTGCTGGGTCTTTTCAAACCGGGCGAACACGGTTCGACATTCGCCGGCAACCCCCTTGCTTGCGCTATTGCCAGAGAAGCTTTGAAAGTCTTGGTTGAGGAAAAACTGCCAGAAAAAGCCACGGAATTAGGTGATTATTTCATGGATAAATTGAAAACCATTCAAAGCAAACATATCAAAGAAGTCCGTGGCAAGGGATTGCTTATCGGCGTGGAACTGGTTCCCGAAGCGGGCGGCGCCCGACGCTTCTGCGAAGCCCTGGAACAGGAAAAACTTCTCTGCAAAGAAACGCACGAAAATGTGATTCGTTTCGCCCCTCCTCTGGTCATTACGAAAACAGATATTGACTGGGCATTCGAACGAATCAAAAAAGTGCTTGAAACTCTGGATTGATTTAACATTACTTTTGTTCTCTTCATGGGATGATAACCCAAACCGTTGTCATCCCATTTTTAATTTGTCGAAATGATAACCACAATGGATTTAAAAATTTGCAACTATTCCATAGTCAATCCGTATATGGATTAAAAGAGAACGGACTCAAATAGAGAGCCATATATTCAATAATTTTAAGTATATTCTAACCCATTCAAATTCTGAAATTTAAGGAGGATCCTTTTCAATGAAAAAGAAAGTCAAACGCATATTGTGGATTGGTATTCCGGTTGTTGTGGTTATTCTCGTTCTGGTTATTGCGGCCTCATCAGGCAAGAAAAAGAACGAGGGCCCACAGACAGTGAAAGTGGAACGAAAAACCATTGTGGAAAAAGCCCTTGCTGTAGGTTCTATCGAGCCATTGAACGAAATTGCAGTCAAATCGAAGATTTCAGGCGTGGTCGGACAGATGTTCATCGAAGTGGGCGATTTTGTAAATAAAGGAGAACCGCTTCTCGAAGTGAAACCCGATCCCACACCCATCGAATTGGCCGAAGCAAAACGGAATGTGGAGATGGCCACAATCGAACAAAAAACCCTGAAATTGGAACTGGAACGAAACAAGCAGCTCAAGGAAAAAGGATTGATTTCGGACCAGGAATTCGAAGCGCTGAGTATGGATTATGAAGAGGCCGCACTTCGGCTTAAAATTGCAAAAGAACGGCTGGATCTCATTGAAAAAGGAAAAATACAGATTGAAGAAACCCATATCGAAACCGTAATCAAATCTCCGATCAATGGCTTTATACTCGAAAAATCGGTCAATGTCGGTGATCCCGTGGTCCCTCTCACCTCCTATCAAGCGGGAACTGATCTGCTGAAAATGGCCAACATGGCGAACCTGATTTTCAAGGGCACTGTGGACGAGATCGATGTCGGAAAAATTAGCGAAGGGTTGACCACAGAAATCCAGATTGGTGCACTGCCAGGAAAAGAAATTAAGGGCCATGTTTCATTGATTTCATTGAAGGCACAAAAAGTGGATAACACAACGGTTTTTCCAGTGGAAATTATCATTGACGAAACCGGCGGAACCGTGCTGCGTGCTGGATTTTCTGCCAATGCCAATATCATCATTGCCCAGAAAGACAGCGTCCTGTCGATTCCGGAACGTGTTGTGACTTTCAGAAACGATTCCGCTTTTGTAAAAATCCCGGAAGGGGAAAACGGTTCGAAAGAACTGTTCATCAAAACCGGTCTGAGCGATGCTGTGCAGATCGAAGTGATCGAAGGGCTCCAGGAAAATCAGGAAGTGCTGGAAAAAGAAATCCATGAAATTACTTAGTGCCCCCATTCATAAATACTGTAAAGTATTCGAAGTAGAGTATCCGTCGCCTACACGACTGGTAGGTTTGGAAAGCTCGCCTGCTAAAGGTAGATCCGCCCCTGACGGAAAATCCGAAGTACGAAATCTGAAACAAATCCAAAAATCGAATGCTCAAAATACGAAATTACTCAGAATTGGGCAAAGAGAGATGGATACTAAGGTTTTAAATTTTAGATTTTGGTCATTCGGATTTGTTTTGAATTTCGGATTTCGATATTCAGATTTGATTCAGTGCATAGACATTAAAAACTCTTGATATGCGGATCATACGTGAGCCTATTTATGAAATCGTGCACTTCGTCAATCTCATCTGAATGTTTCTCTTGAATAATTAGGTGAAACAATGATAAATATTAAAGATTCCTTCCGCGAGATTTTTCTCTATCTCCGCCAATACAAATCCCGAACTGCCATGACCATGTTCGGCATCATCTGGGGTACATTGACGGTGATTCTGCTGCTCTCCTTTGGTGTCGGCGTCCGCAAACAGATGAGCAAGAACATGCACGGCATGGGAGAGAGCATTGTTCTGGTCTGGCCGGGACAAACCAGTATTCCCTTTGCCGGATACGGCAGAAACCGCGCGATCCGGCTCACACATGAAGACATCGAATACATCCGCCGGGAAATACCGGATATTATTGCCATCAGTCCCGAGTACCACCGATGGGGAATGACTGTCCACCTGAAGGATAAGATACAGCGCCCCAATATCACAGGCTGTATCCCCGAATACGGACCGATGCGTAACGATTGGCCCCAGCCCGGAGGCCGATGGCTGAACGATCTGGATGAAAAACTCCAGCGAAGGGTTGCTTTTCTCGGAAATGATCTGAAAGATTTTTTGTTCGGCCCGGAAACCGACGCCATCGGGAAATATGTGTATATCGGCGAAATTCCTTTCCGGGTGATCGGTGTCTTAAAAAAGAAAATACAGCCATCCTCCTATGCATCACGGGATCAGGATCGTGTCTTCATTCCCGCCTCCACGTTCCGATCCATTTTCGGGTATCGCTATGTGAGCAACTTTCTCTATCAAATCGAAGATCCCCGGCTTTCCAAGGGAATCAAGGACCGTCTTTACAGGGTGGTCGGCAAAAAGTTTAAATTTGATCCAAAAGACACAGAAACCCTGGGTATCTGGGACGCTTCTGAATCCGATCTTTTTATCTTCTACTTCACACTCGGATTGAATATTTTCATGGGAATGATCGGCACGATTACCCTGATTATCGGAGGCATCGGTCTGGCCAACATCATGTATGTCGTCGTTCAGGAACGCACTCGCGAGATCGGCATCAAACGGTCGATCGGAGCGAAACGAAAAGTCATACTGGGGCAATTTATACTGGAGGCATTCATGATTATCGGTATCGGCGCCCTGATCGGTTTTCTGTTGGCCGTATTTTTGATCAATATTATTCCTGTACTGATACCATCGATGGAGGAATATGTCGGCTTTCCGGAATTGAATCTGCGTGTCGCTGTCATTACGATGCTGATCTTGAGTATGATCGGATTTTTAGCGGGATTTTTTCCCGCCAGAAAAGCTTCCCGTCTTAATGTCGTTGACTGCTTACGCTATTAATGAACGGACTATCATTATGCATATCCTTATTCTGTTAAAAGAATTTTTACACGATATCCGGGCTCAGAAAGTCCGGGCCATCCTCACCACAGTGGCCATCACCTGGGGCACACTGGCCGTTGTGCTTTTAATGGCTTTCGGCAAGGGACTTTCCTTTCAGATGAGCGAGGGACTGCTCAACGCAGGAGACATGATCATTCGCGTTTACGGAAATCAGACCACAATCAAGTATAAGGGACTGCCGGTCGGCCGTCGGATCCGTCTGGTCGAGGAGGATGCAGACATCATCCAGCGAAGCATCCCGCAGGTTGCGGTCGCAGTCCCAGGATTCGGCCGGTGGGTGCGTCTCCGATATAATGACAAAATTCTCGGAACGTTTTGCGAAGGCATCTATCCGGAATTTGAATTTTTGCGTCGGACCTATCCCGAATCCGGGGGACGTTTTCTTAACGCCAAGGATATGGAAGAACGGAGACGATCCGTTTTCCTGGGTGGTGTGATCGCCAAAGAACTGTTCGGACCCGAAGACCCGATTGGCAAAACATTGCAAATCGACGGAACACCCTTTACCGTGGTCGGTCTCATGCCGAAAAAACTGCAGAGTTCCATGAACAACGGCCCGGATGACCGCAGAGCGATCATTCCATTTTCGACTTACAAAAGTATTTACGGCTCAACCTATCTGGATGAACTCATCGTAAAACCCGCTCGCATCAGTGACGGAGAACTGGTAGAAAAAGAGGTGCGCCGCGTCCTCTCAAACAAGTATCAATTCGATCCTTCAGATAAAAACGCCGTACCCATGTGGAATTTCATAGACAACATGAAACAGAGCAAAAAAGTCTTTGACGGAATCAACATCTTTTTAGCCGTGATTGGAACCATGAGTTTGCTCATTGCCGGCGTGGGCGTAGCCAATATCATGTACGTGGTGGTCAAAGAACGGACACAGGAAATCGGAATCAAGCGTGCTGTCGGAGCCAAAAGACAGCACATTCTTTTTCAATTTATTTTTGAATCTTTACTCATCTCCGGAATCGGCGGTACATTAGGCCTTTTGATATCTTTGGGAGTCGTTAAATTGATGTGGATGATGCCCGTCCAAGAAGGTGCAATGGAGTTTCTGGGAAGACCTCTGGTTTCTGTCGATGTCATTATTATATCGATATCTGTTCTGGCATTGATTGGACTTTTAGCCGGTTTTTTCCCTGCCCGTAAGGCAGCCAATGTGGATCCAATCGAAGCTTTGAGATACGAATAATCTGCTTGAAAATTCTATTCACGGAGAACAATTCATGGAAAAACATGTAACCATACTCGGCGTTCTCTATATCGGTTTGAATATTCCTTTAATTATAGCGGCGGTTATCGTATTTATCGTACTCGCCGGGTCAGGGCTCCTTTCAGGGGATGTAAACGGCATTGCTTTCATGACGGGTCTGGCCACTGTGATTTTTTATTTTCTTATCATCCTGGCCATCCCCAGTATTCTGGGAGGAATCGGACTGCTGAAGCGGAAAAAATGGGCCAGAATTTTGGTGCTGATTTTGGGATGTCTGAATTTGCCGAGTATTCCTTTTGGAACCGCATTGGGCGTCTATACGCTCTGGGTCTTAATTAAAGACGAAACCGTGGCGCTTTTTGAATAATCTTCAATCCGTCGATAGATACAGAATGATCCCACCATTTTAAATTGACAATCAGCGATATTTTCTCTATATTTCTTAAAACTTTACCAGTTCAGTATTTGACTTACTACATCGGATTTTCCGATTTCACAGGGATGATCGATGAAAATCACGCTTGCTCAGCTCAATCCAACTATTGGAGATTTTTCGGGAAATCTTCAAAAAATAGAAGCGATCTATAAAAAAGCGCATCAGGATCGATCCGATCTCATTGTGCTTTCTGAGCTCTATTTGACTGGCTATCCTCCACGGGACCTCCTGAACCGGCAGGATTTTATCCAAGACGCACAAAACGCCCTCGGTGAAGCAGAAAAGATTTCCAGACATTACCCGGAGATAGCTATTCTTTTGGGAACGATCCGACCCACGGAAAAACGGATTGGAAACGGTTTATACAACTCGGCGGTACTGATACAGAACGGGGCGACCCGCTTTGAACAGCACAAGACACTGCTTCCCAATTACGATGTTTTCGATGAAGCGCGTTATTTTGATCCTTCGCCCCGAATCGAACCGTTCGATTTCAAAAACGAGCGTTTGGGAATCACCATTTGTGAAGATGCCTGGAACGATCCGCGACTGTGTCCTTCCAAAATCTATTCGGAAAATCCAGTTCAAATCCTGGCGGACAAAGATACCACACTTTTTATCAATCTGTCTGCGTCTCCGTATTACATCGAAAAAGAAAAATTCCGGGTCCAATTGATCCAGAACCATGTCGAAACATTTCACAAACCTTTCATCCTGGTCAATCAAATCGGCGGCAACGACGAACTGATTTTTGACGGCAACAGTACGGCCATCGATGGCAAGGGAAATTGTCTCGCAAGACTGTCCGCATTCAAGGAGGACACCGCAACCGCCGATTTGGACCATCCTGTTGAAAGTCACTCGATTGAATTCCCGGAACGGATGGAATCGCTTTATCAGGCGCTTCTGCTCGGAATACGCGATTACATGCACAAGTGCAATTTTAAGAAATCCGTGCTCGGGCTCTCTGGCGGCATCGACTCTGCCCTGACCTGCCTTTTGGCTGCCGATGCCATCGGCCCGGAAAACGTGCTGGCCGTGGCCATGCCATCCCCTTATTCATCCGGAGAAAGCGTGGAAGATGCCGAACGCCTGACGAAAAATTTGAATGTCCGCTTTCAGATCATTCCCATCACATCGCTATATGAAACCTATTTGAAAACGTTCCAGAAACAGTTTAAGGGGCATTCGCAGGACATTACCGAAGAGAACATTCAGGCGAGAATCCGGGGAAACATACTTATGGCACTTTCCAATAAATTCGGATACCTCACATTTTCCACGGGAAACAAGAGCGAACTCTCGGTCGGATACTGCACGCTCTACGGGGACATGAGCGGCGGTTTGAGTGTAATTGCAGATGTGCCCAAAACCATGGTTTACGAACTGGCCCGATACTGCAACCGGAATGGGGAACGCATTCCGCAGCGCATTCTTGACAAACCACCTTCCGCAGAACTGAAACCCGATCAAAAGGATCAGGACACACTCCCACCGTATGAAGTGCTGGATAAAATTCTTGAACGCTATCTGGATCAGGGAGTCTCGAAACAGGACATCTTAAGGGAAGGCATCGATAAAAAAAGCGTGGACTGGGTCATCCGCGCCCTCGGTAGAACCGAATACAAACGCCGTCAGATCGCTCCCGGATTGAAAGTCACGACCAAAGCATTCGGCATCGGCAGACGCATGCCCATCGCAGCAAAATATGAATAAATGCGATTCCGCCTTAGCAGAAGAGACAATTTTATTAATGCCATGGAGATTGCTTCGTCGTCCCGAGATTCTGTTAAATAATTTAATGAATAATCGGGACTCCTCGCAAAGACAACCTTAAATTTCTTATAAATCTCTCTTAATAAAGATATGTGTCTGTCCATTTTCTTCTCATCATTCCGGATAGGAGCCCTTCAACGATTCAAATTCTACTGGTCTGGCATAACAGTACAAACATCCACCCGGACAGGGATTGTACCAGCCAATATCCCAGCTTTCCGTACATCCGCACAACGCCCGCTGCCCTTTGGCCTTCATCTGTGAGGCCGGATATTGCTTGGGATGCAATTTGGTCAATAACTCCCCATCGATACATTTCGAAATGGGCATCCCATTCACACAGCATCCATGCACTTCCATACCCAGTTTACGAGATTGATCGACAATCCAGTCAAACTCTTTTTGCCATTGTGTTTTGGATAGAAGCACAGGTTCGATCCTGTGTTTCAAAAGCCGCTTGATCACTTTGGGATAGGATTCCATCCAGCTGATCGTCACACCAGGAATGCCAAGCCGGCCCGCTGTCTGAATCACCTCTGTGAATCGATTCAGATTGGAATAGGATCCCCCATCCGGAAGTTTGAGATGCACAATCGGATCGAATCGGACGCGGATTCTTCTGGGATCATCGAGAAACTTCACAAGATTCGGTAGTAAATCGAGCGATGTTTCCGTGGATGGAATATTGGGTTCCAGATAGGTTGCTCCCATTCCGGAAATGGTAAAGTGGAGGTAGATTTGATCATATTTCTGCAGTGTCGTTTTTAACTGATCGTGACCAAGCAGAGGTCGAGGATCTTTGCTCCAGAAAACAAGGGAATGTACTTTTTTAGGTGGACATTTTTTCTCGAGTAATTCAATTATTTTATTTGGGAAAAATCCTAAAAGTTCAATCCGCCGGCTAACAGAGATGACTCTTAATTCAGAAATATTTTGCATGATACTAAAAATTCAAAGACATTCAAGATAAAACATCACCAACAGCTTGAAGCACATCCTCCACAGTAATGGCCTTCATACATCGCATATCGTCACAAAAATCCCGATGGCATCGACTGCAATCGACTTCTTTATGAACGACACGATGGCCTTTTTCCTTTGAATAAGGAAACCAGATCTCCGGCTCCCCGGGGCCAAAAATACCGATGGTTCTGGTCCCCACGGCCGGAGCCAGGTGCATAGGTCCGCAGTCATTGGCAATAAAAAGATCGAACTGACTCAAGATCGACGCAAGCTGCCGGATCGACAACAATTTGGGGTCATTCGCCTGATAGCCACAATTCTGGATTACAGAAGTGACGAGTGCTTCTTCACGCGGACCCATTGTAAAAAACAACTGTGCCTGATATTTTTCGATCAATCGCTTTCCCAATTCTCCAAACCGTTCGGGCAGCCAGCGTTTGGCCGGCCAACTCGCTGCCGGATGAATGCCGATGATGCGCTTTTTCAGATCATAACCCTGTTCTTGCAGGTACTTCTCTCCCCAATGAATTTCTTCTTCTGTCAGAAAAAGTGCCGGATCGGAAACGATTTCTGCAATACCCAACGGCTTTAAATATTGCAAATGAAACCGGATTGCTGATTTTGACTTTCCGTCATCTCTGATGCGATGTGTATAGAACAGCTTTCTCCCCCGGAAATCCCCGCCGATACGGTATCTCGCGCCGCTGAGAAAAGAAAACCAGGCAGACCGCGGATTGCCAAACAAATCGATGGATAGATCGAAATGCGTCTTCATCATTTGTCTCAGCACTCGTATTTGGCTTATCAAAGAGTTTGGATCATAGGACAAAATCGTATTCACATCGGGATGATTTTCAAGAAGGGAATGATAAGGCGACTCGGCAAGATAGGTGATGTGAATATCCGGCCGATTCTTCCTGATCGCACGAACAAGGGGGATCGTTAAAATGACATCGCCCATAAAACGCAATCTCGAAACGAGAACGGACTGAATTTCATTCAAAGAAATGTTCGGATTAACAGACATTTTCACTCTTCATTTTAGGACACTGCAATTTAAAAAAAAAGCCTCTTCTTTCAAAGAGGCTTTTTCAACAATGATAATTCAGTAAACGGTCATCCCGACGCTTCGGGACGGTTTGAAGATCAATCAACTCGAATAACCATTATCCTTCAACTTTGGGTAACTTGGCTAAACTTTCTTTGATTTTTTCTTCAGGATATTCATAATCTTCCAGTTCACCGCCCAGATACCTCTGATAGGCAACCAGATCAAAATGGCCGTGACCGCTGTTGTTAAAGACGATCACTTTGGATTCGCCGCTCTCCTTGCATTTCAGGGCTTCATCCATGGTCGCGCGGATTGCATGGGCGGTTTCCGGTGCCGGGATGAATCCTTCGGCGCGGGCAAAACTAATTGCTGCTTCAAAAACTGTGTTTTGATGATATGCGATTGCATCAAGTAATCCTAGCTCATAAAGGTGACAAATAATAGGTGCCATACCATGATAACGAAGACCACCTGAATGGATTGGAGCAGGAATAAAATCATGTCCAAGTGTGTACATCTTAATCAAAGGCGTTGTACAGGCTGTGTCTCCAAAATCGTACCGGTACAGGCCTTTGGTCATAGTGGGACAAGCTGTTGGTTCCACGGCAATAATTTTTGTCTTCTTTTTATCGACAATTTTATCACGGACAAATGGTATTGCAAAACCAGCAAAATTGGATCCTCCACCAATACAGCCAATAACCACATCGGGATAATCACCAACTTTTTCAAATTGTTTTTTTGATTCTAAACCAACGACAGTTTGGTGAAGCAATACATGATTCAGAACGCTACCCAGAGAATATTTGGTATCCTCATTTTGTGCGGCTACTTCCACGGCCTCGCTGATGGCAATTCCCAAAGAACCCGGAGAATCTGGATCCTGTTCCAGAATTTTTCTTCCTGCGTTCGTTTCGGAACTCGGACTGGGAACACACTTTGCTCCCCAGGTCTCCATCATGATTCGGCGATACGGTTTCTGATCATAGCTGATCCGGACCATATAAACCTTGCATTCGATATTGAAAAGATTGCATGCAAAAGAGAGGGCGCTTCCCCACTGTCCTGCCCCTGTTTCCGTCGTGATGCGCTTCACCCCTTCTTTTTTATTATAATAAGCCTGTGCCACTGCAGTATTGGGTTTATGGCTTCCCGGAGGGCTGACACCTTCCCACTTGTAATAAATTTTGGCTGGCGTATCCAGTGCTTTTTCCCAGCGATACGCCCGAACCAAAGGAGAGGGTCTCCATAATTTGTAAACGTCCTGGATTTCTTCGGGAATGTCGATAAAGCGTTCCTGGCTCACTTCCTGCATGATTAGTTCCATAGGAAACAGCGGTGCCAGATCATTCGGCCCGATGGGCTGTCCCGTACCGGGATGAAGTACTGGCGGCAAGGGTTTGGGAAGATCCGCTTGAATGTTGTACCACTGTGTCGGAAGCTCTTTCTCTGAAAGTTGAATTTTTACCTCGCTCATGCCTTACCCTCCTTGGTTGTTTTGTTTTTCTAGGTATCGATTTGAAATAGAATTTCGATTCTTAACAATTTTCGATCCCCGCGTTATTTTGCAGAGACTGATTCTAAGATCGGAAGCGATCTTTCGCTGCGGAATTCCCTGTTTCAGTCTTTTCATCAATTCCCAGCGAAGCGCCAGATTCCGAATTTCGGATGATGTTAAAATCTCATGAAAAAACTGGTCCATTTCATCGTGATCGCGAATCGACGAAAATACAGAAACAATATCCTTTTGGGAGACAAAAATATGCGGACTTCTGTTTCTATTCATAGATGCAATATAACAAAAATAATGACATTTTCCAATACTTTACATCTATTATTTAAATAATGTTTTTATTTTTTGGGAGCGATAAATGTTTTCTTAATCTTTAATTCTTTTCGAACCACAGCCAAATTAAATGTAATTTGCGGCTCGTTAGGAGTTAAAACGATACTGAACTCTTTCTGTTTTGGAATTACTCTTTCAGGCAACCAAGCAGAATCAATCCTAATGGAATAATAACCTGGCAATAAGTCGGTTAACTCAAAATTGCCCTCTTGGTCAGTATAGATTTCCCATCTTTGGTTTTGATCATTTTGAATAACCAATTTGATTCTATACATAGCACTTTCATCCATATCGTGCCGTGAATTTTGATTTTGATCTAAAAATACAGTCCCATTGAACGAACAGATTGAAGTAACAGGAATACGGAGAAAGATCACAGATCCCTTTTGTAATGTTATTGTTGAAGGTGGCTCTTGAATCAAATTTAAATAAGCAGGCAAAGTCACCCGATCAATATAAAAGGGATATTCTCCAATTTCCATGGCTTGAAATTCAAATCTACCTTCAGTATCAGTTATGGCATCTTCATTCTCTATAAAAAGTAAAATTTGTGGTACGCCTGGTTCATCAGAATCTCTAATACCATTCATGTTTCTATCAATAAACACTTCACCATGAACACGGCCTTTTGTTTTCAGGAAAGGCAAAGGCAGATCAAATCGAGGAATAGTATTGGCGCAAAAGGATACCCAAACTTTCCAACTGTTTTCATAATCACTATATTCGGAAGTATATTTGCCAAGTTCAAATATTACCTGGTAGTTTTTGCCAAAGGGGTGGATCTCAAATTGAGAACGTATACCCATAGAACTCACATTCTTCTCTTTAAAACCATTTTCCCAATCAATCTGCCATACTTTTCCATTTTTCATGAAGAAACCCAAAGAAATACTCCGAAATCCAAAATCAACATCAAAACCATCAATTATCCCTAAAGGACTCTCATCGATTCGCATCCATCTCCGTTCAATACGGAATCTCAGCCTTTTTAAATAAGAAATCCAGCTTGCCTGGTATTCATACTGTGTTTTCACCTGATTATAATATGGATAATATGTATCTGCTATTCTGAAACCCAGTATAGGCAATCCAATTCTCCAATACTGGTGAAATTGAATATCTGTTTTTGCAAGCAATAGCCTTCCGCCGTCTATAAATTTCATATCCGATTGTCCATAACTACCGAGCAAGGATATCCTTTTCCCCAATTTGAACATACTCCGGATTTTAAATTCTGAAATATTGGCTGAAGAATCATTTTCCAAAGTCAACCATTCCTGCTTGTATACATGATAACTTCCCCAGAAATAGAAAGATGACAGCGGAATCCATTGCGCGTTGACAATAACTCCACTTTTTCCCTGATCAGCACCATTAAAAAACGATTCTGCCCAATGTACACATCCTAGTATCTGTATTGATTTTGTTTTAAAATTAGACCGAAACTGCATAGCGCTGCCGGATCGTACACCACTTTTTTCAGGCAAAGTATATCCGCCCAGCATATCGATGTTAAAATTAGAAGATGCATGGTATTCCGTTCCCATCGTGATAACTTGCGATGAATCCTTTTGCATATAATTAGTTGAGCCATTTAAATTATCAGAAAGTCGGAATCCAAGTTCTGCATTGGTAAAGCTTTCGTCGCTGAATATGCGCTTCCCTCGGAAAAAATGAAAATTTGTATTTTCGCTTAAACGATATCCCACTTGAAAACCACGGCTGAGATCTCCCAAAGGTTGAAGATCATTGTTCAATAAACTGCTTCGATAACTTAGAAGTGGGTTTTCTCTAAGAACCACATCACCTGAAGTGATACTCCATCGCTTCCCTTGTAAATGCACTTTATAATGATCTGTAAAATAAGTGATTTCTTGACCAACCGGAGCAGAGTAGGAACGTTGTATAAATTCCATTTGCGCTGTATAATTAGCCATCTCCACAACCCCAGTACGAACATAGAGTGCCATATTGGGATACCGATCTTTTTCTAATCGATTGGCAATCAGACCGATACTGACTGGAAATATCGGACTCAAAGATCTTGATATTTTTTTTCTGACTGGAAGCACAGTAACACGTGTTATCGTTTCTAATGCACCCTTTTCCTGTCTGGCCATTGATGTTTCGCTCACTGTAATTAATGCACGTGTCTCGTAACCCATTTTTTGAGAAGCACGAAACAGTAAATTTAAGATTTCTATTTCCTCTTGAGTAAATGTAGAACTATCACTCCATTGAAACAGTAACTCATCCATTCTCTCTCTTTTTAATGAGGCTTTCAGATGAATCAAGCTACTGGATTTAGCCGGAGCTGTTTTAGGAACTCTGTATCGCAAATGAACAACACTACTTTCGCGCGGCCAGAGAATAATGCGATTGTCCAAACCAATAAGGTTCCAATTTGAAGGCAATTGAGCATTCAAATAGATGGTATCAATGACGTTTCCTTCATTTTTAAATATATAACTTTGAGTTTCGACTTCTCCAGGAGATACAAATTTATCTTCAGTAAACGATAGTAACTTGACGGAATGTTTCTGATTAATATTGATTTGAGTAACCGAAGTATCTACAAAAGATTCCCATTTGGTAATTAAACCTAGATAATAGACACGATCCGCCGTCACGCTTTTAGGAACAGCGATGGTGATCCTTACCTTTTCGTTTTTCTGTGCTTTTACTAAATGAGGGCTATGAAAAGTGATCAACTCCCAGTCAGGAGGTTTGATAACTTCAAAATCCAATGGCAAATCAACTTTGGAATCGTTAAAAACAACAAAACTGAACGATGGAAATGTATTTGGGTCAACTGAACGTACTGAAGGTGGTTTGATGAGTAACGAAACATCCTTCCCTATCGATTTATCCTCTAATGGAATATTTTCTGCCCACGATATCCTTTTAAATCCCATATCATCTTTAGAAAATCGATAAAAAGAGTCGGTTATTTCTGAATGTACCGAAATACTGTTCAGAAACAAAATACTAAGAATTGGAATCAGACCCTTTTTTCCGATAATTTGAAACATAATTCTAAATCAGGTATTTAAAAAATGGGATTTTTTCATTTTTGTAGGTTCTCAAGTTCAAACAATACTTCTAAAATATACTGTGCAGGTTCATCCTGCCAGCTGATTTTTAAACGAAAATCAATCTGTATCTGTGTCGTTGAGATACCAGAAATAATTTCAGATCGGTGTAAACTGACAGGCTGATACTTGCTCTCTGGCTCCTGATGCAATTTCCATAAAAGATCATAATGGGGCTTATTCATTTGAATTGGAATAAAATAAGGCTGCTCAGTCAATAGAAACAGTCTCCAGTGATTATTTTCATTATTCTGTGATTGTATAAATGCCTGGATTCCTTCCAAATTACCGATTGCTTCTACATAGCCTCTTTCCAGATCCTCTTTTGAAGGAATCGGGAAAGTGATTTGCATAGCATCCATTCTTATTGTAGAATGATTCCCGAATAAAATGGATGGAACATACAGTATGATAAAAATAAAACTGATTTTTGATAGTCTATTCATGGATCACTTTTCCAGGGACTAATCTCAAATATGGGTTCAAATTCCCAATGACCTGGAGGCGTATTTTCCCATCCCAGCAGCAGTCGATAATCAAGAAAAAGCTCTTTTGCCACAACTCCCTTATCACTGGTAATAACAGTAATAGGGCTTCGAGAAATGGACTGATACGTTCCTCCTGTGATACGCCATTGGAAATCCTGGATAGGCTTATACGCATTGGGTGTTATATACAAATTATCGTTTTGAGAATGTATACTGATTTTCCAGGGAGAATTGCTATACACAATCAATCGTACTGCATTTTGCAGTTCTATAGATCCTCTTTTCATATCCACAATGGATAGTTCGGGAAAAGTCCGTTTGTTCTCGACTGTTAGCTCAACAATTGGAGGGATTAAAATATCCGCATACACCGAAGCACGATCTTGTGCACTCACATTGACTAAATAGAATCCAGCAAACCATACATAAAAGAGGATAAGGATAGAAATAAAAAATCGAGGTTTAAATATCAAAAAATGCTTCTCCGGCCACAAGGTAATCCCCCTTAAAATCGACTACAACCAGAGCCGAATATTCTCCTGGACTGGCACTGAGAGGATGGATAGCTTTGACAACACGTCTGTCATCCGGAAAACAGTTGAACAGAGGTAATTCAAATGAGGCAATCGTATGACCCATGTCATTTCGGATTTCCACAGTTCCACTGCATTTCAACCACATATTCCCCGAATTCACAAACGTCGATTGAACTATTACATTTTTGTTAATTGAATCAAAAACAACATCAATATTCGTGATTTCCCCCTCTTTTCTAAGGGCACCATCCAGAGTCAGGTAGATTTGGATTTTTGCACGAATTTGAAAAGATATCTCAAAGGTCACTCCTTGACCACTCATTGTAG
>CAZIAH010000023.1:0-42862 GCA_964537715.1 uncultured bacterium
TAAATGATCACCATCCCGCTTACGGGCGGGATACAGAATTCGGCTTATAATTCTACCCCTGGGGAAATTTTGATCGAGGGAAAAAACAAATTGCAGTGGGTCATCACAGAACAACCGGATAAAGAAGTGCTTAACAATCTCACGGAAAAGCTTCAAATACCGAAAATTGTTGCCCGGATACTGATGAACCGGGGAATCAATACGTATGAAGAAGCAAAATATTTCTTCCGTGCTGATTGGGAAAACCTCTACGACCCCCATTTAATGAAGGATATGGATCTGGCAGTCGATAGAATCATCGATGCACTGAATAAAAAAGAACGTATTTTTGTCTACGGAGATTACGACGTCGATGGAATCACCGCTGTCAGCATGCTTTATCTTTTCTTGAAAAAACTCGACAACGACGTTCATTTTTACATTCCCGACCGCTTGCGGGAAGGTTATGGCCTGTCAAGATCCGGAGTCAAACAGGCGGCTTCCGTGGAAGCCAAATTACTGATCTCTGTCGATTGCGGAATCACGGGGATCGAGGAAGTCGCTCTTGCCACCTCACTCGGCATCGACGTAATCATCAGTGACCACCACGAACCCGGGAAAACACTGCCCAACGCTGTGGCTATTCTGGACCCCAAACGGAAAGAATGCGGCTATCCTTTTAAAGAATTGGCCGGCGTCGGAGTGGCGTTCAAACTCATCCAGGCTATTTCAAGCAAGCTTGGACTGCCGGAAGACACTTTCAAAGAATACATCGATCTCGTTGCTCTGGGCAGCGCTGCGGATATCGTTCCTCTCATCGACGAAAACCGCCTGCTCGTTAAAAAAGGGCTTGAAAAAATCAACCGTCACAACCGGCTTGGCATCCAGGCGCTGATCGAAAGCGCCGGCATGACGAATCGAACCATCGGAACGGGTCAGATTGTGTTTATTCTGGCACCAAGAATCAATGCCGTGGGACGATTGGGAAATGCAGAGCGGGCCGTTCGGCTTCTGACAACTGACTCTGAACAGAGGGCGAAAAACATTGCTTCTATTCTGGAAGCGGAAAACCGGACCCGAAAATATATCGACGAAGAAACATACAAAGAGGCGCTCGAACTCATAGAGAAAGAATACGACCTGAATTCGGACCGCGCCGTTATTCTTTCAAAAGAAGAGTGGCATCCCGGTGTGATCGGGATCGTCGCTTCCCGTATCGTAGAACATATCTATCGGCCAACTGTGATGATATCGATGAAAGAAGGTTTGGGAAAAGGATCGGCCAGAAGTATCAGTGGGTTTGATATCTATTCTGCGCTCAAACAATGCGAAGATTATCTTCTCGGATTCGGGGGACACAAGTATGCAGCAGGACTGACGATTCGTTCCGACAAAGTGGATAAATTCAAGGAAAAATTCAAATCGGTGGCCAATGAAACACTTCAGGCTGAAGATCTTGTGCAAAAACTCTGGGTAGACTCCGAAATCGCACTTACTGAAATCTCGGATAAAATGGTCCGCATTCTAAACGAATTCGCCCCATTCGGCCCGCAAAATATGCGGCCTGTCTTTCTGACACAAAATTTGCAGGTCGTGGGTAGTTCGAGATTGGTTGGGAAAAACCATCTCAAATTTAAAGTGCGGCAAGGCGGAGAAGTCTATGATGCCATCGGATTCGATCTGGGAGAACTTCAATACCGACTGAATCCGGGAGAATCCAATCTTGATATGGTTTATGTGATCGAGGAAAATCATTACAACGGACAAACCAAATTGCAGTTGCGTGTAAAAGATTTAAGGTAAGGAATATTTCATTATTCTGATATACACGAAGAAAGGGAGGCATGATGGCCTTTGATGAAAAATCGAAAATATGGAAAAATGGAAAGATCATCGATTGGAAAGAAGCGACGATTCACATTGCGTCCCACGTGATTCATTACGGCAGTAGCGTGTTCGAAGGAGCGCGCTGTTATAAAACCCGAAAAGGATCGGCCGTTTTCCGTTTGAAAGATCATACCCGAAGACTTTTCGACTCCGCAAAAATTTACCGGCTGCCCATACCCTACAGCGAGGATGAAATTAACAAAGCCAGCAAGGAAATTATTCGAATCAACGGACACGAAGAAGCTTATTTGAGACCGATCGTCTATCGCGGATACCATTCGCTCGGTGTGGACCCGAGAAAATGTCCTGTGGATGTCGCCATCATGACATGGAAATGGGGCGCCTATCTCGGAGCCGAAGCCCTCGAAAAAGGGGTTGACGTCCGGGTCGCTTCCTGGAAGCGTTTTGCGCCGAATACCCTGCCGGCATTGGCCAAGGCCGGTGCGAATTACATGAATTCGCAATTGATAAAAATGGAAGCACTTGCAGACGGTTATGTCGAAGGAATCGGTTTGACCGAACAAGGCACCATTTCCGAAGGCAGCGGCGAAAATCTTTTCTTTGTTCATAAAAATAAAATTTATACACCCTCGCTCAGCTGTAGCATCCTGCCGGGGATCACCCGGGATTCAGTGATCCGTATTGCCATGGATCTGGGAGTTGAGGTTATCGAACAGACTATTCCGCGGGAAATGCTTTATCTCGCCGACGAGGTTTTCTTCACCGGAACGGCTGCCGAAATCTCGCCGATCCGCTCTGTGGATCACATCCAGGTTGGCAGCGGAAGCCGGGGACCTGTCACCAAATCGATTCAGGAAAGACTTTTCGGTATATTGACCGGGAAAGAAGAGGATCCGTATCAGTGGCTCGATTACATTTGATTTATTGATAATAATGCTCTTTGATAAAATGATTTGTCACGATGAAAAAGCGTAGAATAGCACGAGAATTGGTCTTACAAGGCCTCTATGCAATGGAGATTTCAGGAAACCCTATTGAAACCATCCTTGAAGAGATGTCCCAGCGGGCTGAAAATGATAAAGAAATTGTGGAATTTGCTTCAAGCCTGATACGAAAAACCGCACTTCAAAAAGACGATCTCGACTACCTTGTTTCCATGATGGTGGAAAATTGGGAATTCAATCGTGTTGCCCTGATCGATCGAATCATTCTTCGGGAGGCTCTGTGCGAACTTCTCAATTTTGAGACTATCCCGCCAAAGGTAACAATCAATGAAGCCATTGATCTGGCGAAACAGTTCAGCACCGCTGACAGCGGACGATTCGTCAACGGCATTCTCGATGCACTTTATAAAAAACTGAGTGGAGAAAAAAAGATTATCAAAACGGGAAGAGGTCTCATCGAATAGCATCTTAATATTTTCCGGAGGAATAGAAATGAATATGATTCAGGTGGAACATTATCCGAATGAAGAAAAATTAAAGAAATTGAATGTATTCAACTGGCCCATCTGGACCAAGGAAATTTCTCAATTTCCATGGTCCTATGACACATCCGAAACCTGCTATTTTCTGGAAGGAGAAGTGGTTGTCACGCCGGATGGCGGGGAACCCGTCGAGATGGGGAAAGGAGATCTGGTCACCTTCCCCGCCGGTATGTCCTGTACCTGGAATATTAAGAAAGATGTCAGAAAACATTACCGGTTCGGGTAAGAAAATCGTGTTAAACATTTACATATTGAAACTTCTGAAAAATTCTATCGGAAATTATAATTTCTGTCGTCCTGAACTTGTTTCAGGACCTCCTGAGTAGAGATCCCGAAACGAATTCGGGATGACAAATGCTTTTAGAAAATTTTTCAGAAGTTTCATAAAGTTTCACATTATAAAAAGGGATTTCTATTCGATTCATCAGGGTAATCCCTTTTTTCCAAGTAAGCCGGATTCGCCTTGCCAAAATTCATAAGCATCGGACACCGCGGTGCCGCGGGAAACACGCCCGAAAATACGCTTTTATCCATCGAAAAAGCGATGTCGCTGGGTGCGGACTGGATCGAAATCGATGTCCGCGCCGTGGAGAATGAATTGATTGTGTTTCACGATGCGACACTGAAACGCACCACGAACGGAAAAGGTAGCATCTATCAAAAGACGATTCCGTACCTCCGTTCTTTGAATGCCGGTCAAGGCCAGCGGCTTCCTTTGCTTTTCGAAGTATTTGATCTCGTCAATGGAAAAGCGGGAATCAACATCGAACTGAAGGGGCCGGGAACAGTTCCGCTAATAATTACTCTTGTGGAACGGCAGATTCAAAACAACCGATGGTCGTATAAAAACATCATCGTCTCTTCATACGATAAAATTTCGTTAAAACAGGTCAAAACACAGCAGCATCAAATTCAAACAGGATTGATTTGTAAAACAGCCACACAAAATCAAATTTCCGAAGCCGAAACTTTGAACGTCTATTCGATCCACCCCTATCACCGTTTCTTGAGAAAATCGTTTGTTACCCGGGCCCACCGCAAGGGATTCAGGATTTTTCCCTACACGGTCAATCAACCGAAAGAAATTCTCAGAATGAAGCGACTCGGTGTGGACGGCATCTTCACCGATTACCCGGAAAGGGTCCGCTCGGTTTCAATTGGATGATTTTCAACTGAATGAATTGCCCCGCCGCAAGCAGCGGGGTACAAAAGCAAAAACATTGAACGCCCCAAGGACGGGGGATGAAACCCTTGCCCGCCTCTGGCGGATTTCAAATAAACGAGGGAACTTCGTGCCGAGCGGAGTCGAGGCATAAACGCCAAATCAGTAATGGACAGCCTTTGTACATAGCACCGGACTTTAGGGAGCGGATTTCAACCGGTTCTTCAAATTGATTAAAAACAGGTCCTGCGGATCAAGATATTCCAATAGATCCGTCACTTCACTGATCTCCTTGTCCTTGCGATGCTGAACAAAATAAACCGCCCAGTCCTTCAGATGCTTTTTGATCTGCGCATACTCATCTTCTGAAGACAGTTCCGAATTTAGCATCCGGTTAAAAAGCGGGTATGCAGCGGACCAGTCTTTTTCGGTCCAGGATTGAACTATGGATCTGAAAAATGCAGTACGTTTGTTATGGCAAAATTCCGGGACATTCGGATGCCGGTCGCAGGCTTCGTCATACACTCGAAACGCATCGTAATTGTTGCCCTGATCGACCGTCTGCTTTCCCCATTTAAAATAGAGACCGACTTCGAATTTTTCGTTCGATCTGGAATCCGGATTAAACTTTTGGGCCAACCGAACAAACTGATAAGCTTGATCGTATTCACTGCTTTTCTCGGCAAAAAAAGCCCGGTTATACACAAGCAGTCCCAGAAGTTCTGTATTGTTGATCTCCCTCCCCCGGCTGTTCTCGTAGAGATAGATTTTGTCCAGTCCGATCTCGAGAATTTCGTTCTGGGGATAGTATTGCGCGAGATAATTGGAATAGACCCGGAGATTTTTGATAATATCAAAACCCATCGGCAGGGTATTCTCAACCATGACAGGATTCGTAAAATTGGTAAAAATCGTATACACATGTGTCGGCGTTTCAAACGCTTCGGTCCGCCAGCCGAAATCTTCACAAATCATGTTGTACAAAATTGTGGCTGTAACGCAGTTAAACACTTTTTTGTGAACAATGTCCATCAGGGAAACGGTCTCCTTTTCGTACCGCTTCAACCAGGTGCCGTGAAGATAGGCAAATACTTTACTCGCCGATCCGGTCCGGTCGAATGGATCGAAGTGAAATCCCTGAATCGTTTCGACCAGGTTCCGATACCATGACATGGCCGCGTCCAATCTCTCTGGTTCACGGACACCGGACAGAATAAAAGCGGCCTCCATCCCCGAAAAATCATCCAATCGGCCGTCCTCGATATCTGCACGAAGTCGGGATTCGAGAGTATTTGTTATTGTCTTGGAATAGACAGGAAGGAGGTTAAAGAAAATAAGAAAAAATAGGCAGAGGAAGATTTTTATGAAGAGCTTCATTACTTAGTACACAGTTTCATAAATACGCATACATATGCACTTGATTAAATTCGAATATACAAATCCAAAATGCGAAACAAATACGAATGATCGAAATCAGAAATTCAAAACATCAGGATGAATCGTGTCTGATCGTTCTGGGTAGTATTTTCTATTTGAACATTCGAGTTTTGAATTTGTTTCGGATTTCATATTTCGTATTTTGAGCTTAGCAAAACTTGCGGACATATTCATAGACAATCTATTCTAAATACGTCGTAATATATAGAAATGAAAGCACTTAGGCACTATGTTGAATCGTGTAAATTAAAATCTTAATTGTTACTTTTTGATTTAAAGTGGCCCACACAAATTAACATAGGATTTCATTTTTCAAAAAAACAGGTTATTCGTTAATCCTTTTTATCCCGGATCGCTTTTTGAGATTTTTTCTTGTATACTCCGGCTTCATGATAATTTTTCTTCAATCTCTCGGCAATCTTCTCGTCCACACTTCGATTCAGAACAGCGTCGAAACTTTCTATCGCTTTGTCGAACTCCTCCAAATAAAAATGACAAAGTCCAATTTTAAGACGGCATTCGGCTTCATTGTATCCGTTGTTCAATTCACCGGGCAAAATCGAATCAAGAATGCTCTGGTAATATGCGAGGGCCTCGCTATACCTTCCCAACCGGAATGAAGTGTGTGCCATCCCCCAGAGAAAGAACCGGCTCTCCGGATACCGCTGTAATCCTTCTCGAAATTGAGCAAGTGCGATCTCAAACCGTTTGCGGTCGAATTCGATCCAGGCCAAACTGTTCAGACCCACCCATTGGGAAAACGTGCCTTGTTTGATCGACTGTCTGATCATCTGGAGTCCTTCGCGCCGTTCGTCACTCACCCAGGGCAGCCATTTCAGATAGCGATAAAACCGTCCCTCCCAGTATTTGAAATTGCCAATGACGAGATAGGCATCGTAGAGCGAAGAGTCCAACTCAACGGATTTCTCAAGATAATGTAGCCCTTTTCGCGCATTGATAAACCCGGGAATCAAACCGCCTGCTTTTGCCTGGTAGAGCCCTTTGTAGCTGTACGTATTACCGAGATAAAAATAGGTCCAGGGATCATCACGTCCTTCCTCGATCTGTTTTTGACCGACAGAAATGGCCTGATCGATTTTTTGATAAAACGACTCTTCCCAGAGATCGGTTTCATAATCCATCATTTTGGATTGCAGTGTGGCCGCTTGATAAAAATAACCGACGATATGATCCGGGTACTTATCGACAACGGATTGAAAAAGATCCATGGCAGAATCGAACTCACACGTAAATGTACAATCGATCCCGCGAAGAATCAGCGAATCTACATCGGAGGTAAAAGGCGATTGAGAAATTGCTGGATAAGTAAGCGTTAAACAAATCAAAAAAATAATAGCCCAATATCGCATGATGTTTATCCTGATTGAATGACGAATATGCAAAAATATAACTATTCCAATCACAACGTGCAACGAGAAAAAGGTGTATGGTATAACAATCTGTCAATCAGGAATGAAACTTACAAAAAGTAGCCAGCGGACAATCCGAACAATGAGAGGGATCGAACTGGTCTGGACAACTGTACAGCATGCCGACCTTGCACAGCGCAAAATCGTACCGGACCGGATCATCGGGATCGAATTGTCTCAGGGATTCCGTAATTTCCAGAGCCATTTTCCAGTCGGCCGATTTCCGGTTTGTCAGCCCCAGTTTGATGCCAAGCCGAGCAATATGAACATCCAATGGGATAATAAGTTTGGAAGGATTCACCTTGCGCCACAACCCCAGATCCAGAGTATCTCTGCGCACCATCCAGCGCAGGAAAAGATTGAGCCGTTTGCATCCGCTGCCGTCCTTGGGATCGGCCAAAAAATGCCGGATGCCCGACCCCTTCGGCGGAATCTCAAGATAAAAGGGATGAGGAGAAAGCGACAACACCCCCCGGATAAATCGGGAGAGAGCGGGTCCTACATCGGAATCTTCCGTTTGATAATAACGGAGGAAAAAGCGTTCGATAGTTTTGTTTGTCTCAAGAATTTTCTGCAGCCACCAGACGAGTTTTTCCAGATCCTTTCCCCGATAGAATCGATAAACAAAAGGACGGAATAAATCCCGGTCTCTTTCCGGATCATAATTCAAAACAAAAGCATGGGGTGATCTTCCGAATAATTCTAAGACCTTTCGAACACTTTCCCGGATCAGTTCAACGCGGCCAAGTGCCAGAAATGCAGCAATCAATCCGGCAATTTCCTGATCTTTTGGATCGGAATAATTTCGCACCAGCTCCAGAGGGTCCATCTGAAGATGGTTCAGAGAATAATCTTGATATAATCGGTCAAGAACGGATTTTAAAGATGGAGTGAATTCTGAAGAACTGTGACTCGTTGACATTGCCGGGATTTAATCGCTTTGTATCAGTTCCGACATCTTGACCAGCCGATACCCCTGTTTTCTCAACCCTTCGATAATTTCCGGCAATTTTTGATGAGGATAATCTTCTTCTCGGTTCGTCCCGAGATGCATAAGGACAATAGCACCGTTGGCACCGTACTTTTTCCCGTTGCCGTATTTGAGTATTTTTTCCGTAATCTCATCCGCAGAATGATAGGCTGTCGAATTTTTGTCGGCCACCCAGTCCATGGTATCCATGGTTTCTTCCCAGCCCCGCCCTACGGTCCAGGCAACATGTTTGTAGCCAGCCTCCGCAGACCATCTGAGAATCTCCGCGTTGTATTCGCCGTAAGGGGCTCTCCAAAATCGGGCCATCTCCTGACCGGTAACCAGTTTGAATAGGGAAGCTGTTTTCGAAAGTTCCTGGCGGATTTTCTCGGAGGTAATGCCAGGGAGTGTCGTATGTTTACGATCTTTTGCAAACGAGGTTAGATGAGGATGACTCCACGTGTGATTGCCCACCTCATGCCTCTCTTGAAGAATGCGTTTGACGGTTCCTGGATATCTTCGTATAAATTCACCCGTGAGAAAAAATGTACAGTGCACATCATGTGCTTTCAATGCATCTAAAATCTCATCGGCGGCATTGTTGGTCGAACCACCGTCGAATGTCAGCGCAATCTCTTTCTTGTTCAGGGGACCTCGCCGAACTTCTTTCATCAAATACTGGAGTGTCGGCGTGGCATAAGTCAACACGATGGTCTGCAGGATGGAAACCTCTCCCTCCTGGGTGATCGCACGTACTTCAATACGATTCTGGCCTCTGTGGAGTTTGACACCTTTAAACTCAAAATGTCCCTTTTGGGGAAGAAGCACTTCTGCTGCCTTGCCGTCGATTGAAAGAACCACGATTCGATCCTCTTCGGCATCGCCCGAAATATCGATCGTGCTGGAAAAAACCATCCCGCCTTCGGTCAATTGAAAAACCGGTTCCGGTTTCAGTTGTGTCGTATCAACGGGGGCGAAAGGAAGTTCCTGTTTCGCCATCTGCTGTTCCATCGTTCGAATACGTCTCGACATATTCCAGATCAGAAAAAAACTGGCCAACAAAGCAAGACTCACCAGAATCCGAATCCAGTTTTTAAAGGAGAGCTTATTCAACAACCGAAAGGGCCAGAAAAGAATGTGGAAAATCCATTTAAAGAAAGTAAAGACTCCCAGTACGATTCCCCGAAGAACAAATGTAAGAAGACAATTCGTACTGCAGAAAACATGTCGTAAAAATTCGATTCGGCAATTGAAACAGATTTTCTTCCCACACAGGAAACAGGAATCAGTGGCTGCGATATTGGGGTGACGAAAGCAATACTGGGTTTTTTCGGCCATATCAATGTTTACAATTGAATCTGCAGGGTTGAATGATTACGATTGACTCGCCTGCTCTTCGACACATTGCAGGAAATGCACATGCTGAGCAGAATGAACTGCCGAAAGCAGCGGGGTATCAAAAGCCAAAACATTAAACGCCCCAAAAAACAGGGAATAAAACTCTTGCCCACCTCTGGCGGGATTCACACCAAAAAAGATAATAGAAAAGTTGAGGAATGTCAAGCACGAAAATTGGCAACGGATCTTTCGGGCGGAGGACTTCTTCTTGATTTTGTCACATTTTTGACTATATTATCTTAGAAGTAATTATTATTTGATCATTATTTTTAGAGGACAATAATCATGGAATTCATGCCAGGAAAATTGACTCCTTCTCGGCTCTGGGAGCACTTCGACGCCATCCGGAAAATTCCGCACTGCTCGGGCAATGAAAAACCATTGGGGGATTATGTCTGCTCCATCGCGGAGAAAAAAGGATTCGATGCGAAACGCGATCCGGCCGGCAATATTGTGATCGAAAAACCGGCGGTTTTGGGACATGAGAGTGCGCCGGTTGTGGTGCTTCAGGGCCATCTCGATATGGTCTGTGAAAAAAACAGCGATGTTCATCACGACTTTACAAAAGAACCGCTCAATGTGATTTTGGATGGAGAATGGGTCACGGCACAGGGAACCACGCTTGGGGCGGACAACGGGATTGGCGTGGCGAGTATGCTGGCCGTTCTCGACGATCCATCGCTGATTCACGGACCACTCGAAATGCTTTTCACCGTGGATGAAGAAACCGGACTCACAGGCGCTTCCTCGCTCAAATCCGATTTTTTAAAAGGAAAGATACTGCTCAATCTCGACAGCGAGGAAGAGGGCGCCTTCTTTATCGGATGTGCCGGAGGCGGGGATACCGAAATCATTTTACCGATCAAACGGATTGAATCCGAAAACAACACGGCAGTTAAAATTCAACTGACGGGATTGAGGGGAGGACATTCCGGAATCGACATTCAAACAGGACGGGGCAACGCCGTCCAGCTTTTGGCGAGAATGCTAACAGACATTTCGATCCCATTCCAATTAATCGATCTCGAAGGCGGCAACAAGCACAACGCCATTCCGAGAGAGGCCACAGCCACTCTCATCGTATCCAAAGATCGCATGAAAGAATTGGGAAACGCTTTAAGAAAAAAATTCGGCGAAATCCAGTTTGAATATAAAACTGTCGAAAAAGAAATGGGGCTGAATATCCAGCCGTTGGATCAGTCCTCCGCTTCTCCCATGGATGAAGACTCTCAAAAACGATTCCTATCGTTGACCGTGGGACTGCCGCACGGTGTCATGGCAATGAGTCAGGAAATTCCCGGACTGGTCGAAACTTCAAATAATCTGGCTGTGGTACGCTGTTCGAAGAATGAAATTAAAATACACACCAGCAGCCGGAGTTCCATTCTCTCCGCACTCGAAGCCACACGCAAAAAAATCGAAGCCATCGCCTCGCTTGCCGGAGCAAAAACAAAACATCTCGAAGGCTATCCTGCATGGACGCCGAATCTCGAATCCCCTCTTCTTCAAACAATGAAAACAATCTATAAAAACCTGTATGACAAAGATCCCGATGTTAAGGCTATTCATGCCGGACTCGAATGCGGTATCATCGGAGAAAAATTCCCGGGAATGGACATGATCTCATTCGGTCCTGATCTCCAGAATCCGCATTCGCCCGATGAACGCGTCCGAATCGCGTCGGTCGAATGCTTCTGGAACCTTTTGACCAAAACAATAGAAGCACTGGCAAAAACGAAATAAAGGAGGAAGATTTGATGGCAGAACAAAAATCGGTTCAGCCGAAGAAAAAAACGAATCCGTCGAAAGATCCGGCAACGGTGGCGTCCCTCGCGCACTTTTCGATCCTGCTAATTTTGCTCATCGGCCCTTTCTCGATTGTGGTGCCTCTGCTGATCTGGCTCTTAGAAAGAAATAAACCGGAGCGATCCAAAATCATTGAATTTCAGGCCAAACAGGCTTTTTACTACCAGGTGGCAGCTTATCTGATCAGTTTCATTCTTGGCGCACTGATCGGAATCCTCTCGATCATTGTGGTCGGATTTCTTCTGATCCCGGTACTGGTTCTCTTTGGAATCGCGGTCATCGTGTACGGCGTCTATGCCGGAGTGAAAGTATTCCAGGGCGAAGATTTCCGATATATTTATGTCGCCGATTTTATCGAATCCCGATTATGATCCCGAAGCCGGTTTTTGATAAGGCCAAGGCATTCCTTTGCTGGGATACCTTTTCCGATTTGAACATCCAGTTCATCGAACTGCAGCAGGCCGTTGCCTATTTTTTTCCGCCATCCAGGGACCGAAACACAATCGTCGTATTTCACAGACAGGGCAATCCCGATTTCACCAGACCATTGTTCTTACTGTTTCACGAAGCGGGCCATTATTTGCAGTTCCAGGAATGGCAGTCCTCCGGCAGGGAAACCCATTTCTGGAAATTGATCGATACTCCGGAAGGTGCCATCAAAGCTGCGTTCGAAGAGGAAAGCTGGAATTGGGGGAAAGACTTGTTTGAAGATTTTGTCCATAAAAATGGACTGGATGAATCCATTCTTCAACTTTATGATGACTACGCCAGCGAATGCGTTAACAGCTACCGATAAGATCAAATCGGATGGATCGGGTGGAAAGAAACAAACGGATTCTGGTATTTGATTTCGATGGCGTTATCTGCAATTCCATCCACGATTCTTTTGCCACGGCGTTGAACACATATATCCATCTTATAAATGATCATACCCTGCCGATTTCTACACCTCTCGTCTCCGATAAAGTGATTGAATTCGAAAAAACATTTCCTAAGATATTCAAATCCTTTTCGGATCTGATGCCTCTGGCAAACTGTGCGGAGGATTACTTTGTTTTGCTTTCATTGATCGATCACAATCAAACAAATCAAATTCATGATCAGAATGATTTCAATGATTTTAAAAAGAATTTTTCGCCGGACCGGCTGAATGAATACCATAAAGCGTTTTATCAAATTCGGACCCAAATGCGCGAAGCGGATTTGGAGAAATGGCTCGACCTGCTTCAGCCGTTTCCCGGAATTCCGGATACGGTACGCAGCCTTTCGAACGAATTCACACTGGCCATCTCTACATCCAAGGACAGGCCGTCGGTAATCATTTTATTGGACAGATACGGACTTTCGGAGTGTTTTCAATCGGAAAATATTTTCGACAAGGATCGGTCCCGTTCCAAACGGGACCACATGATTCGGCTCCGGGAGAAACAGCAGGTGGGCTTTTCCCGAATCCATTTCATCGACGACAAAGTCTCTCACTTGCTGGCGGTGAGGGACCTGGGTGTCCACAACTATCTCGCCTGCTGGGGATTCAACTCGGAACGAGAAGTCCGGATTGCATTAAAAGAAGGTTTCACTCCCATTCAACTAAAAGACCTCGGACAGATCGGCGGTCCAATTTCAGAATAAATGTCAGCCGTCCAGTTCCGAAATTTTGACCATGGGGAATTTGGACAATTTTTTCTTGAAAAGCTCTCGAATTTCATCGAGCCGTTTCTCTGTTTTCGCCTCGAAACGGAGGACAAGAACCGGCTGTGTATTCGAAGCGCGGACCAGCCCCCAACCGTCTCCGAATTCTACTCGCGCTCCGTCCACATCGATCACTTTGTACTCCTTTTTGAATTCTTCCACGAGTTTCTGAATCACATCAAATTTATTCTCATCCGGACAAGTAATGCGGAGCTCTGGCGTGGAAACAAATTGAAGAAGTTCATCAACGAGTCGTGCCAGTGTTTTTTCCTGATTGGAAAGCATTTGCACCAGTCTCAGGGACACGTAAATGCCGTCATCGAAACCGAAATACCCGTCCTTGAAGAAAATGTGCCCGGACATTTCACCGGCAATGGGCGCATTTTCCTCTTTCATCTTTTTCTTGATCAGCGAGTGCCCGGTCATCCACATCATAGGCTCGCCGCCGGCTTTTTCGATCTCCTCGGGCAGCATCTGCGAACACTTCACATCGAAGATCACCTTGCTTCCCGGTTTCCGCGAGAGAACCTCTCTGGACAAAAGCGCAAGAATTTTATCGGCGTACACGGGACGTCCCTTTTCATCGATCACACCGACCCGGTCCGAATCGCCGTCATACCCCAGTCCAAAATCGGCCTTCTCTTCGACGACTCTTTTTCTCAAATCAACGATGTATTCCATAACCGTGGGATCGGGAAGATGGTTGGGGAAACGGCCGTCCGGCTCGCAGTAGAGCCGGATGACTTCACAGCCCAAATCCTCATAGATTCCGGGCGCAATTGGGCCGGCCGTGGCATTGCCCGCATCGATGACGATCTTAAAGGTCCGGCCGAGATGTATCTTCTCTTTGAGCATTTTTTTATAATCGGATACCATCTCCTGATGTGTGAGTGTTCCCGACCCTGTTTCGAAATCGCCGGATTCGATCAATTGCTTCAAATGAAGGATATTGTCCCCGTAGATTGAGAGAATCCCTTCGTTCATTTTGATGCCGTTAAATTCGATGGGATTGTGGCTGCCCGTGATCATCAAGGCGCCGTCTGTGTTCAGATGCACAATCGAAAAATAAAGCACCGGCGTGGGAAGCAGCCCCACATCGATCACATCAAGCCCCGTGGAAAGAACGCCCCGAATCATTGCTTTCTGAATCCGTTCCGAAGAAAGGCGCAGATCTCTCCCCGCGGAAATCCGCCGGTATTTTTTTCGGATCATAAATGTGCCGTACGCTTTGCCTATCGATTCGACCACATCGTCGGTTAAATCCTGATCGGCGATCCCGCGGATGTCATACATTCTGAATATATTTGGATTCATAGCTAAATTTCTCCTTGATTGGAAATAACTATGAGATCATTTTATGAATTTGATTCAAAACCGAATCCGCCATGGTGTTCGCTTCATCGAAAGTGGCGGCTTCTGCAAAGACCCTCAACAGACCTTCTGTTCCAGATTTGCGGACATGAATCCATCGGTTTTTCCAGAGCAGTTTCACGCCGTCGGTCCGGTCGGCTTCCGCATCCGGGTATTGTTTTTCCAGATGATTTAGAATATCGGGGATGCGATTCTGATCGCAGTCCATTTTCTTTTTTACGATCACATACTTCGGAATTTCTCCGGACAGTTCGGAAAGTGTCTTTCCCGTTTCCGTCATGCTGTCCAGAATCATTCCGATCCCCACGCCCGTATCACGCGCGAAATGCACCGCTGGAACGATGACACCTCCATTCCCCTCGCCACCGACGATACAACGGTGCTCCTTCATGCCCGAAACCACGTGTGCCTCACCGATTTTTGTTCGGATCACTTTGGCACCATATTTCTCTGCTACACGATCAATCGCCATCGAGGTGCTCAAATTGGTTACGACCGTTTCGTTTCCTCCGGTTCTGCGAAGAAGATGCTGCGCCGCCAGAGGCAGCGTCAACTCTTCACCGAGAGCTTCTCCCTTTTCCGTTACGAGACTCAGCCGATCCGCATCCGGGTCCACGGCAAAACCAATATCGGCCTCCTTTTCTCTGACAAGATCGCAAAGCATAGAAAGATTTTCTTTCAGCGGTTCCGGACCGCGCGGGAAAAGACCATTCTCCAAACAGTTTAGTTCGGTAATGGAACAGTGCAAATGTTTCAACAGTGGGATCAAAAGACGGGAACCAGCCCCGTTCACCGCATCGAGAACCACACTGAACTGCTTCATCCGGATCGCAGCGGCATCAATCTGCTGAGCGATTTTCTCGATGTGCGCCTGAATGGCCCTTTGATGATATTCTTGCGTCCGATGCGCGGGCTTGAGATGAAATGCATCTGCCAGTTTGGTTGAATTGCTTCCCACGATGCGTTGAAACGCTTCATGTTCGTCCGGACTGAAAAACTCCCCATTCCGGTTTACAAATTTCAGGCCGTTCCACTCGACCGGATTGTGACTCGCCGTAACAATGAGCCCGCCGTCGGCCTGAAATGTTTTCACGGATAATTGACAGGTGGGCGTCGGGGCAACGTCGATATCGGTCACCCCGCATCCGGCGGCGATCAATCCGGCTAAGGCCGCCGAAGCGAACAATTCGCCGGTCGTTCTTGTATCCCGTCCCAGCACCACTTTTCCGCCTTGAAGATAACTGCCAAACGCAGAGGCATACCGAAACACCGTCTCGGGAAACAGAGACTCTTTCCAGATTCCCCGGACACCAGCTACACTCACGTGCAAATCCATTGACATTCCTCTGTTTACTGTAAAAAAACAACCCGATCCCGACCGGCCAGATCTTTGATGATTTCAATATGTTTCAGGAACGATCCCTCAAAAATTGTTTTGACCGGATTACCCTGATCCGCGCCGATTTCGAACAGAACCAATCCATCTTTCTCCAACAATTCGGGAAGTATCTGCACCAATCGCCGGTAAAATTGCAGGCCGTCCCGGCCTCCATCGAGTGCGATTTTTGGTTCGTACATCCGTATTTCTTCGGGAAGTTGTTCGTATGCTTCTGCGGAAACATAGGGAGGATTGGAAACCACAATATCGAAACGTTGACTGATTTTCCCAATGCTGTTTTCATCCATGATATTTAGAAGTATGAATTCAATACAGTCCCCAACACCATTTATACCGGCATTTTCTTTCGCAACAGCGAGTGTGTCTTTATCTCTATCTACGGCGACCACATGGACATTTCTCAATTGATACGCCAGACTTACCGCAATGTTCCCGCTTCCCGTACCGATATCGAGACATGTGACTGGTTTGCCCGAATTAAATCGCTTCTCGATCTGCTCAATTGTTTTTTCTACCAATATTTCGGTTTCCGGTCTCGGAATAAGAACTCCCGGCCTGACCCGAAAAGGGAGTGACATGAATTCCGTTCGTCCAACGAGATACTGAAGCGGTTCCTGCTGGCTTCGTTTCCGAAGAAGCTGTTTATATATTTTCCTTTCATTTTCAGATAACGGCTGTTCAAAGTTCAGATAGAGCCCAATTCTGTCCGATTCAAGCACATAAGACAGAAGTTGCTCTGCATTTCCTCTCGCATGGATGATACCATGTGATTCCAGAAAACGGGTCGCCTCTTTCAGAACATCGATAAGAAGCCACCTTGAATTTTTGATCTCCGTGCTCATATTTTTTTCAAAAGACGATCAAAATAAACAGTTCAAATTAATAATTTTTTATGCAAATATCAAACAATTTAGATAGATTCCACAGCCGTATTTTTTACTGTTGCATCTTTCAATCGTCTTTTTTAATTTAATGGCTGGATATAATTGATGTTAGCAATCTTAAGAAACATAACTCATTTTGATGAGTTAAACTATAACATTTTAATAGTCACAAACTGTAAAACTAACACATTAAAGGAGCGATTATGAAAAAACTTATAGGTGGAATAATGGTACTTACTTTGCTCTATTCAAGTGTGCCCCAAGAAGCGCTGGCACAAGCAATGGAGAGATCTAAAATCCTGGTAGAATACACATGGAATTTGGCCGATCTCTATCCTTCTGACGAAGCCTGGGATCAATCTAAAAAAGATGTTGTTGCAAAAATGGACGGCATCGATCAGTACAAGGGCAAAGTTGGCTCTTCGGCATCCACACTGCTTGCCTGTCTGGAACTCAATAGCGAGATCAACAAGGAACTTGACCGTCTCTTCAGTTATGCCGGGATGAAATCGGATCAGGATACGAGAGACGCCGATTACATGGCCAAAAAGCAAGAGTTGATTCAGATCTTGACCGACTACAGTTCCAAAACTTCTTTTATCGAACCCGAACTGGTAAAGCTGGACAGCAAAGCCATCGAAAAATTCATGAAAAAAGAACCAAAGCTGAAGCCGTATAAAATGTATTTGTACGACATCCAGCGGCAAAAAGCCCATCTGCTTTCGGACAAGGAAGAGAAGATTATCGCTGAAGCCGGATTGATGTCGTCCGGTCCATATTCGATTTACAATATTTTCAGCAATGCCGAACTGCCCTACCCGGAGATCAAGCTGAGCGACGGAACCGATGTCACCCTGAACCAAGCGGCGTATGTCCGCTACAGAGCATGCCCGAATCGGGAAGATCGGGAAAAGGTATTTCAGGAATTCTGGGGAGCTCACCAGAAATTCAAACAAACCTTCGGCGCCGACCTTTACGCAAATGTAAAATCGGACATGTTTTACGCCCGTGTCCGAAAATACAAAAATTCTTTGGAAAGTGCCCTGGATGTCAATAACATTCCGACCGACGTTTATTACGCGTTGATTGAAAACGTGAATAAAAATCTGGACAGTTTTTATCGTTATCTCAAATTGAAAAAACGCATGCTCGGTGTGGACACATTGAAATATTCGGACATCTACGCACCAACCGTAAAAGGCATCGATCTAAAATATTCGGTTGAAGAAGCCGAGAAAATGGTAGCGGATGCTGTCAAACCACTCGGAAAGGAATACGGGGATGTGGTTCAAAAAGCGTTTCGGAATCGGTGGATCGATTTCTATCCGACACCGGGCAAACAATCGGGTGCCTATTCGAACGGAAACGCCTACGACGTTCATCCCTACATTCTGATGAACTTCAATGGAAATTACGACGCCGTTAGCACACTGGCGCACGAACTGGGCCACACCATGCACAGCTATTTTTCAAACAAATACCAACCTTATCCCACAGCCGGCTATGCCATTTTTGTTGCGGAAGTCGCTTCGACATTCAATGAAATTCTTCTCATGGAAAAGACGCTCAACGAGATCAAAGACGACGATGTGCGGCTTTCACTGCTGATGGAACGCCTCAACGGAATCAAGGGCACGGTGTTCCGCCAGACCCAGTTTGCGGAATTCGAACTGAAAATCCACGAAAAGGCGGAAAAGGGGGAACCTCTTACCGGTGATGTGCTGACTGAGTTCTACGGCGATATTCTGAAAAAATACTACGGCGTTGATCAGAGCATTATGGCCATTGACGATCTCTACAGCGTAGAATGGGCCTACATCCCGCATTTTTATTACGACTTCTACGTCTATCAGTACTCCACTTCCTACACTGCTTCGACAGCGCTGGCAGAAAAAGTACTTCAGGGAGAGAAAGGCATCGTTGATAGGTATCTCTCTTTCATCTCTTCGGGTTCATCGGATTATCCCATTGAACTATTAAAAAAGGCCGGTGTGGATATGACCACGGCCGAACCTTTCAACAAGACCATGGACATGATGAACCGCACCATGGATGAAATCGAAAAAATCCTGGATAAAAAAGGCATGTAATAGCAAGTTACGGCAGTTTCATCCTGAGCGAAGTCGAAGGATGATTCAATTTAGATACTAAAAAACAAAAGCCCCGCATCCAATGTGGGGCTTTTTCATTAATATGAATAGTAAATGACCATCCCGAGCATCGGGATGGTTTGAAGATCAATCAATCTAAGTGATCATTTTTTCAAGAACCTCACAATATTGGTCCATTTCCGCCTTCGTCCGCTTCTCGGTAACGGCAATAAGAAGCCCATTTTTGATTCCGTAATCGAAACGGCCCAAATCGATTCCAGCGAAGATTTTTTCCTTCTGCATCGCGTTAATAATTTTTTTGGGAAGAACCGAACAGCGAATGACAAACTCCTTGAAGAACGGTACCGAAAACATCAAATCGATGCCTTCGATGGCATCCAGTTTTTGTGCTAAATAGTGGGCCTTTTGAAGGCAGAGACTGGCTACTTGGGGCAATCCTTTTTTCCCCATCAATGCGAGATAAACTGCCGATGCCAGCGCACAGAGCTGTTCATTGGTGCAGATCGAGGAAGTGGCTTTTTCCCTCCGAATGTGCTGCTCACGGGTCTGGAGGGTTAGAACAAATCCCCGTCTTCCTTCCGTATCCTGCGTCACTCCCACCAGCCTTCCGGGAAGTCTCCGGATCAACCCTTTCCGCACAGCGAAAATCCCCACATAAGGGCCGCCAAAATTCAGGGGATTGCCGAACACCTGTCCTTCGCCTGTGACCACATCTGCTCCATATTCTCCGGGTGGTTTTAAAAGACCGAGGGAAACCGGGTCCACGGAAACACCGTACAGTCCACCCGATTTATGAACGATCTTTTCAATCTCTTCGACATTTTCAAGAAGTCCGAAAAAATTGGGATGCTGAATCAGAACACCTGCAGTATTTTCATCGACCAAAGCCTGGAGCCGGTTCAAATCCGTGATACCCTGATCCAGATCGATTTCTTTTAATTGGGAACTGCTTCCCTTGCAATAGGTCGCAACCACTTGCCTATAAAAGGGATGAACTGATTTCGAAATCAGAATATCCGACCTACCCGTCTGAGCATGGATGAGCAGCGCCGCTTCCGCCAATGCGGAAGCACCGTCATACATGGAAGCATTGGCTACATCCATTCCCGTCAGTTCGGCTATCATGCTCTGGTATTCATAGATCGCCTGAAGATTGCCCTGTGAAACTTCCGGCTGGTAAGGCGTGTAGGCCGTATAAAATTCGGACCGGCCAGTGATATGTTTCACCGCAGCCGGAATGAAATGATCGTACGCGCCGCCACCTAAAAAACAGATATACTTGCCGGCATGACAGTTTCTGTTGGCGATCTCTTCAAGAAGCCGTGTGACTTCATGTTCCGAAAGCGGATTCGGTAGATTCAATTCTCCTTTGAAACGAACCTCATTGGGTATGGACGTCAGCAGTTCCTCGAAATCCGAAACCCCGATTGTTTTCAGCATCTCTTCCCGGTTCGATTCTGTCGTGGGAATAAACGGCATGCATCCATCCATTTAAAAAAAGTACAAAACATTCCAAACATGCAGACAAACTGCCAATGGAAGAAACAAGAAAAAATCAGCCGATCACAATCCGTTTCATTTCTGCGTTAAAAAAATTCCGATTATAACCAGCTGATTATCAAAATATTCAAATATCGAATTATCGAATAAGAATCATCTTTCTGTTTTCGCTGAACCCTCCCACGTTCAACTGATAGGTGTAAACACCACTGGGGACGGCGACTCCGTCTGCATCGGTGGCATCCCAGATAACAGCATGTTCACCGGCGCCATAATTCGTGGGGCTAAATTCCTTCACAAGACGACCCATCACATTAAAAATTTTCAGAGATACTTTCGACTGTACGGGAAGATAAAACCGTATGGCGGTTTCCGGATTGAACGGATTCGGAGTGTTCTGTTCCAGACGGAAAGACACGGGAAACCTTCCGGTTCCCCTGTCGTCCACGGACACTTCCGATTTAAAACTGGTTACATCGATATGGCTGTCTTCGACACCATTGAGAGCGGGATCCACTTCTGTATTGATGACCAAATGGTCCAACGGATTTCCCGAAGCCTGAAAATCATAGTTGACTGCGATCACCTTTTCATCGCCGCCCTGCGGTTTCACAGCGACAGAATATTTTCCATTTGGCACATCAACATCCGCTGTGACATCATATCTGGTACCGGCAGCATAATAGAGTGTATCGTCCACCATATAATCGCCGCCATTGCAGACATCAATATAGCCGTCCGTGTTGAATCTGACCACACAACTCAAGTCTTCCTCATAGGACACCTCTCCTTGGGAAAGACCGACCAGACCGTTCATCGGACTGTGGGAAGGCGTCATTCTCCATTCCACAGTTACCGCTTCCGACATCGGATCGACTTCCACGTTCCGCCAGTAGGGTCCCACTTTTAATACGACGACCGAATCCACCCAGATTTTCACGTTATCGGTTCCGCCAAAAAACAGTTTGAATTGATTCGAGGGATCATCTTCCAGTGGAACAAAAAGATAGGGACCAAAATGCTTCGGCTCATCGCGCAAATAATATGTGAGATCAAAATATTTTGTGTACGGATCCGCACTAATTTCAAAAAGCATATGAATGGCGACCGAATCCGGCCCACCTTCTTTTACCCCCATAAAACTCATCGTATAGTCATAATCCGCCTCAATGCTGGCATTCTGAACCCTCTGAATGCCCCAGTAATCCGTACCGCCTTCTGTAACATCCAAAAGGAGTGAATTCTTCCCGGACAAAACGCTGTTCGTGTCCTTGGAAAACGTGGCAACTACATTGACATCATCTATCCAGCCGCTCCAGTAGGCTGGATAAGTATCAAATTCTCCATCTCGAATGATATTCCCCCCGGACACGATGGCCCAACTCCAAAACATAGTGACCGGTAAAATGAAAACTGCCCATCCGAATATTTGATTTCTCTTTTTCATAATCGCCTTCCTTCACAGTGATATATATGATTGAATCTTTATCAACTTACAAGATCTTTGTAATTTCCCGGAGACAGCAATTGATCCCATTCCTTTGGATTTGACATCTTGATTTTGACAATCCACCCTTTGCCGTAAGGATCTTGATTGATTAACTGGGGATTCGATTCCAGTTCCTGATTAATTTCGATAATCTCTCCGGAAACCGGCGCATAGATATCGGAAACCGATTTTACGGCTTCGATGCTTCCGCAGGGCTTCATGCTTTCCACCGTATTGCCGATTTTGGGAAGTTCCACAAATACGATATCTCCCAGCTCATTCTGGGCATAATCTGTAATGCCGATCAAAACCGCATCGTTCTCCATTTTGGCCCATTCATGTTCTTTGGTATAACGTAGATTTTCCGGTATATTCATCAAAAACTCCCTTATATTTCTTTTACAAGTTTAAATTGAAAATGATCCAAAAAATGTGTATTGAAATGACCGCTCACAAAATCTTCGTTCACCATCACCTGTTTGTGAAAAGGAATCGTCGTAGATATCCCTTCAATAATAAATTCTTCCAATGCGCGCATCATTCGGTTCAAAGCTTCTTTTCGGTTTTCGCCATGCACAATCAATTTGGCAAGCAGAGAATCATAAAAAGGCGGGATTTGATAGAGTGCGTAGGCGTGTGTATCGACACGGACTCCCAGTCCTCCGGGAATGTGAAAACTGCTTATCGTTCCGGGCGATGGCCTGAATCCATTTAACGGATCTTCGGCATTGATCCGGCATTCGATGGCGTGACCAACCGGTTCCTTTTCTACATGAATCTCCTTGCACGCACCGCCTCCGGCCACCCAGATCTGTTCTTTGATCAAATCGATTCCGTACACCATTTCCGTAACTGGATGTTCGACCTGAATCCGAGTATTCATTTCCATGAAGAAAAAATTCCCATTGGCGTCCAGGAGAAATTCCACAGTGCCTGCACTCCGATATCCGACGGCTTTTGCCCCTGCAGTCGCTGCTTCAACCAGGCTTTTCCGTAGATCCGCATCCACCGCTGGAGAAGGAGATTCCTCAATCAGCTTCTGATGTTTCCGCTGAATCGAACACTCCCTCTCGCCAAAGGCAATCACCTGTCCTTGTCCATCTCCGAGCAGTTGGACCTCGATATGGCGTGGATTTTCAAAGTACCGTTCAATATAGATTTTCGGATTCCCGAAAGAAATTTCCGCTTCGGTTTGTGCCGTGGTGAATGCTTTGGCAAGTTCTTCCTCACTCCTGACGATTCGCATCCCTCTGCCCCCTCCTCCCGCAGCCGCCTTCAGGATCACTGGATAATTGATTTCCTTAATCAGCTCTTTGGCTTCACTAATCCCGGCAATCCCGCTCTCGCTTCCCGGAATAACCGGAATGCCCGCTTTTTTCATCACATTCTTGGCATAGATTTTATCTCCCATGTGAGAGATCATTTCGGAAGTCGGTCCGATAAACGTTACCCCTGAGGATTCACAAACATCGGCAAATTCGGCATTCTCAGCCAAAAAGCCGTATCCGGGATGGATGGCATCCGCATTCGATATTTCGGCAGCACTGATGATCCTGGGAATTTTCAGATAACTTTCCGCCGGTGAGGCCGATCCGATACAGACGGCTTCATCCGCAAACCGGACATGCAGGCTGTCTTTGTCCGCTTCCGAATAAACCGCGACTGTTCCGATGCCCAGTTCCTTGCACGCCCGGATCACTCGAAGTGCGATTTCTCCCCGATTGGAAATTAATACTTTTTTAATCAATGGATATGCCCTAAGATTTTTTTACAAGAAAAAGAGGCTGGTTATATTCTACGGGTTTTCCGTTCTCGGCTAAAATTTTGATAATCTTGCCTGAAATTTCCGCTTCGATCTCATTCATCAATTTCATCGCTTCAATAATACAAAGCACCCTTCCCGGATGAATCTCATCCCCTTCTTTTACATAAGGACTTGCATCCGGGGCGGCCGCTCGATAAAATGTGCCAACCATCGGCGAGCAGATTTCAACCGTATCTTCATCTGCTTTTTTCGAAACTGCCTCGGCTTTATCGTGAACAGGAGCTTCAACATGAGAAACCGCCGCCCTCTGAGACCCGGGTTGGATCAACTGAACATCCTGAGTCACCGGGACACCGGGCGCCTTACTTCCCTTTGTGATTCGAACCTGGAAATTTTCTTCCTGTATTTCCAATTCTTCGATGTTGCTCGTTTCAACGAGTCTGATGAGACGTCTTATATGCTTGATATCCATATCCTATCTCCCGTTTGAACGATCATTTTACCCGCTCGATATAGGTTCCTGTCCGCGTATCCACTTTCACGACCTCACCCACTTCGACAAAAAGGGGAACCTGAATCACCGTATCCGTCTCAAGGGTAGCAGGCTTTGATCCCCCAGTAGCGGTATCCCCTTTGATTCCCGGATCGGATTTGATTATTTTCAATTCGACAAAAATGGGAAGTTCCACACCGATTGGTTCTTTTCCATGAAAAAGGATTTCGACTTCCATTCCGTCTTTTAAAAAATTCGCCGCATCGGCAACGACATCCTGATCCACATTGGTTTGATCGTAAGATTGCATATCCATGAAGACAAATTCATCCCCATTTTTATAGAGAAATTGCATTTTCTTTTTCTCAAGCCGTATATCTTCCACCTTGTCTCCGGATCGAAAGGTACGGTCAATCACCCGGCCCGTCTTGACATTTTTCAATCTCGTGCGAACGAATGCACCACCCTTGCCGGGTTTGACGTGTTGGAATTCCACCATCGTATAGAGTTCACCTTCCATAAGAATCACCAAACCATTTCTAAACTCAGACGTTGTGATCATAAAATCCCCATTGTTCAGTGAGATGGAAACAAAAAAGACGTAAATAAATATACGGGTTTAACTTTAAATTGTCAACATTCGATTGCGAGACCGGAGAACTTCCTCGCAAAGTGCGGAAAGCTGACGCGCCTTGTGCTTCCATGTGTAGTTACGGGCAATGAATTGAGCTGCTTTTCGACCGACTGCAGCTCGCATTTCACGATTCCGAATCAGTCCCCGAACCGCTTCGATCAAAGCTTCTGTATCGTCCGGATCGCAGAGAAAACCCGTTTCCCCGTTTTCGATCAATTCCGCGATCTGGCCGATTCTGGTGGTGACCACCGGTTTTCCACAGGCCAAGTACTCATAAATTTTAACAGGAGAATAATAAAAAAACTCGAGCGGGGGATAAGGTGCCACAACGATATCCATTGCATTGATATAAGCAGGAACTTCCTTATGCGGCACAAATCCCGTGCAGAATACCCGATCCTCAAAATTATTTTCTTTGATAAATCGATCCAGATCCGATTTTAATGCACCGCCATGTCCAACCATCATAAAAGCAATCCTGGAATCCGACGATACAATTGCATCAATTAATCGTATGAGATTCTCAACTCCGTGCCAGTAATGAAAAGATCCGACGAAACCGATCACTGTCTTCTTTTGCAGATGATATTTTTCTTGAACGAATCGGCAGGGAATTTCTGGATTGAAACGCGACACATCCACACCATTGGTAATGACACATATTTTTTCTTCGTCGATCCCTCTCGAAACAAAATGGCTCTTGAGCTGATTTGATACACAAAAGGCTCTGTCTGCATGCTGGATCATTTTCAATTCGATACATTCCATCAGATCGGGATGACGCAGATGCTCCGGATAAAAATGCCTGACTTCATAAGCCGCCGGACTGTCGGCTTCGACGATGTGGGGAATTTTATACAAATTCGCTGCAAAAATGGGAGAACATAAATATGCTTCCAATCGGGATATTAGAAGATCGGGTCGGTCTTTTTTAAGAATACGCCTCTCTCCTAAAAAATAGGAAACATTGCGAACCAGTTGATTCGGTTCCTGAAGCAATTTCCCCAAATGCCGCTTCATAAATTGACGAGGGTTTCGACGTTGATATTCGAGCGGATGCGATTCTCCCTGCCGCCAGTGAATTTCGACTCGATGGTTTTCCTCTTCGAGTGCCTTGTACAACTCAATGGCTTTGATCGTCGATCCGATTGAAACGCCGTAAAGATCATACATGTAATTTAGATAGGTAATTCGCATAAAGTGATATTTGTTTCATGAAGACGGTTTTTGTTCATGGAAAACAGGATAAGCAGTCCAATGATTCTCATGAATAGCCCGATCTACAATCGGATTTTGAGTTAGGTAATATACCACCAGTTTATAGCTTTCGTTGATTGGAATTTCCAAAAACTGTGAATTTTCAGGAATCAATCTTTTATCTTTGATATCTTTATACAACATGCCGAACCAGACCGTTTTGGTCGTATCGTGAATCGATTTCATGAAAGGATGCCCGATGACCAGATGGACGTTGTTTTCAATTAAATAGGAAAATGTGGCCATTTTCCGGTGCCCGGTTTTCACATTGAGGATTTGACCGTGCCTTGCGATCCAGGGATCGTTCAATCCAAGCATGTCGAGTGTTTTCAGGTGGGAATAATAGGGAATCGCTCCGCAGGCTGTTGTTGCGATCTTGACATCGGGATGGGCTTGAAATGCTTTTCCTAGCACCCTCCCAATTTGAATCCAGGATTCATCTTCATCCATTAAATGGCGTTCTAACAATTTGATCGGCTCGATCCCCCCGGTTTCGATATATCGGCCAAAACGGAATTGATGATGCAAAGAAGCCAAGAATATCCACAAGAAAAATATCCATTGTACTTCACGCTGCTGGATACAACCGCGGATCAGCCAGATCAGCAGAAGAACGATAAAAGGGAGAATGGGCACTATGAATCGAAATTCCATAAAATCTCCCCCTACCCGGATCACATAGATCATCCATAGCAACGGAATGCTCACTAAAATAATCAATCCTGCATTTCGATGTTTCCAGATTTTTTTAAGAAATACAGGAAAAAACAACAGGAACGGGAAAAGGCCGTAAGAAAGTAAGAAGAGATAGATGTAATATCCTCCCCGTTTCAGTGAAGCAACCGAAGCTACTTTCGCATAATAGGTATTGGGTAAAAGATGACCGTAATAAAACCACTTCCAAACAAACCATCCCCCTACAAGGATAAAAAAGGGAGTTATCAAAATAGTGCTTTTGACAATCTTTTGAGCCAAACTGGAATTCCCTTTCAGAATGAAATAGAGGACGCCCGTAAAAAGGACTATACAACATAAAACGGAATCGAGACGTGTTAAAACAGCCATGCCTAAAAGAAAAGAAATCCCAAACAATCGAGGACGGTTAAAGGATTGTTTGTCTATGGATTTGATCACAAGGTATGCCGACGCTACAAACAGACAGGTCTGCAGTTGTGTTTCCATTCCTCCGGTCACATACGAACTAAACGTATAATTCGTCCCCAATAAAAAGAGGGACAAAAGACCCATCCAGTGAGAATGAAAAACAATGATTGAAAGGCGACACATCAGAATTAAAGTACTCCCGAAACACAGAAGTCCCAGCAAATAGGAACAGGTAACGGGTTCGATTCCGAATTTCATTCCAATACCGATCAGCAGAGTCCAGAAAAAGTTCGTATATCCTTCGACCCTTTCCCCGGGATTCCACACGAGACCGTTTCCATGAAGCCAGTTGAACGCATATCGAAACGAGATAAATGCATCGTCCTGAATAAACCGATTGAACCAGGCAAAAAAGATGAGTACGAAAAAAACACTCCAGAAAACAACTTTCTCACTCTTCAACATCAAAGCAACGCTTTTTATGGATTTGTTCACATTCAAAATCAATTATCCCTCAAAGCAATAATTAAAAAGCTCGATTTCGTGTCGATAATATTCGCTCACCAGTTGGATCGATTCTTTATCGTATCGTTCTGGTAATCTTCTCCAGAATCTTCTATCTCATGAGGAAGCGCAAAGGTATTTTTTCCAATCCGGGTTCAATGGCACACGCAGCCATCACAATAAAGGCAAAATCGGTGACAAGACGATAGCGAACCGAAACCGCAATGACGCCATTGAACATTGTGTTCAACACCATCAAAAGGACAAGAAATTGAAAAGAAAGAAACTTTCTCTCTTTTACCATTCCGAAAATTCCTGTAATCAGGAAAAACAGATAAGGAATAGCTGCTAGGATTTTATATTTAGATTGTGCAAACCCTTCTTCAATTGTCGTCCGTGGGATGGGATTCCATAAATCGATGCACTGCATCACGGCGATAGCAAGAGATTTTACGGGATGTCTTTTGATAAAACCGATGGCCTCTTCTTTGTATATCTGCTGTTTCTCGAAATTATCTTTTGCGGCACGGAGCCTTTCCTGAATCTCCTCCGGGAAAGGTGCTTTTTTAATCCGCCAGTCGGCATTCTCATTATAATTCAATAAAAGTGTGTATGCACCCGATTGGGCAAATATGAAACTCCCGTGAATCATCTTATTCCGGACCATCCAGCCACTAACCGTCAATAATGGAATCAATATTAGAATTATCCCAACGACAATTACTCTTTTTATTGGAAATCTATTCCGCCTTACAATGATAAACCAAGCAAAGGGAACCAGATATACCAAAACCGGTCTGATCATTACAGCCAAAGCAATCAATCCCGATAGCAAAATAAGAAGCGGGTATCTCATCTTCTCCCTGAGAAGAAACATTAAGATGAGCATTCCTGGGAATAAATAAATAAGAAAGGATTCGGGATACAGCGCCAGTGGCTGATATAGATAATAAGGATAGACAACCGCAAATAAAACCGAGATCAGTCCAACCGATTTGCCTTTCAACAAAGCTCCCAGTCGATACAATGTCAATAAAAAAATTGGGAATAAAGCAATGTGAAACAATCGAATGTGAACAACCTGGGTACCCACTATCCTCATCATCAATGACAAAATAAATGGATAACCCGGAGAAAAATATAAATTGTTGCTCGCTTCGACCGTACTGTACGGAGCCCCTGCGGTCAATTCTTTGGCAATAGAATAATAACCTTCGGAATCCCACCAAGAAAGAGCGTTGGGATCGATAACGAAAAATAGAACAATACACTGAATCACCACTCCGATAACAATGAATGTTATTAGAAAATAAAGAGTGGTTCTATTTTTCTTCATGATATTCATCTTCTGTATTCACATTCCAAATATTTTCTTTGGTCTTTTTTCCGTTGATAATATTTTCGACTGCGAGCATGGCCGTTAACATCGAATGATCTGTATTATTGTATTTGTGCATTCCATTCCGGCCGATCAAAAACAAATTCTCGATTCCATTCACAAACTCTTGAATAACGGAAAAATGATCATACGTTCCGAAGTAAGCCGGATAGGTCTTGGGCATTCTGATCACTGTGGAATCCAGCACATCCTCTTTTTCAATAATACCAATCCGTGCCAATTCATCAATGGCAAATTTCACAAACTCCTCGTCCGTCTTATTCCACAATGTATCCCCCACGTTGCAAAAATACTCCAATCCGATCCATACCGTATCGGGATTTTTCACCATATACGGACTCCAGTTGTTGAAAATTTGCAGCCTGCCAAGCCTGACATCCCTTTCTTGGATATAAATCCAGTTATCGGGTACGATATTATTCACTGTAGGTGTTCTGGTTTGGTTCGTAATTTTTAACTTTTTAAGCAACAAACCAACTGTGATGAAATCCCGATACATCAAGCCATCGGCAACTTTCAGGACTTCAGGCGGTGCAGAGGGGATCATTCCCTGAATCAGTTCTTGAACAGGCATTGTTGAAAACACATAGTCTGATTGAATGATTCTTTGACTGTTTTCTTCTTCATTTTGGACCACAATTCCTGTGACTTTGTCTCTTTGCCATTTCAATCCAACCACTTTATGCCTTAAATGAAGCTCTCCGCCTTTCTCTTCTATTCTGCGTGCCACTTCCTCCCACAATTGACCAGGCCCCAGTTTGGGATACATAAATTGTTCAATCAGAGAAGTTTCCGTTTTTTTTTGATGGATGGAAGTATCTTTCCTCAAAACGCTTTTAATGGCATGGGCAATGGCTGTGATCACAGACAATCCTTTAACCCGTTGAGCCCCCCAATCCGGTTTTATTTTATCACACGGTACACCCCACACCTTTTCCGTATAATCCTTAAAGAAAATCGAATAAAGCTCTTTCCCGAATCGATTTATGAAGAAATCTTCAAGGGACTTTTCATCCTTAATTGGGGAAAGGTGAATTTTGAGATAACTCAGCCCTATTTTGACTACCCTGGTCATTCCCAGATTTTTTAAAGTGCTCCATTTTAGAGAAATGGGATAGTCAAAAAAGGAGCGAAGAAAAAATATCCTTGAAATACGGCCACGAATCAACATCGCCAGATCAGTACGCTCAGGATCCGGGGCCTCTTTTTCTTTTGACACATTGACAACTCTATTCAGAGCAATATCATCTTTGGACGGCTTCCCTTGCAAGGGCATGATGTTTAGCCACCAGTCGGTCACTCGATCCGATTTGGAAAAAAACCTGTGCCCGCCAATATCAATACGATTTCCTTTATAGTTAACCGTTTTTGAAATCCCTCCTATGTCGGATGTCATCTCAAAAACGACCGGCTTGATGTTCGTTTTGGTAATTAACTCGTAAGCCGCCGTGAGCCCTGCAGGACCCGCACCGATAATGATGGCGGTTTTTTCATTCATATATTGTCCTTAACGAAAAAGTGTGTATCTTCTGACAAAAAAGTTCCAAAGATATACAAATACAGCGGATAAAATCTTTGACAGCAAATAATAAATACCAGCAATCTCAGTAAAAAACCAAATAAAGAATTCATTTAATGCAAGTCCGACAAGTCCTATCAATGAAAAAACAACAAATTCGATAGACTTCGACTTCACTGTACGCTTTTCAAAAACCCATATGATGCTCAATAAATAATTAACAGATAATCCCAACAAAAAAGCGATCGCGGCAGATAGCAAATAATAAATATTAAAAAATTCCGTAAGAATAGTTAATGTTCCAAAATCGAATACAAATGCAATCCCCCCAACAATTGTATATCGGAACAATTGAATGAATAGATTGCTCGTTTTATTTTTCAGGAGTTGATTGATCATCCTTTCCCTTTTCCCCTAACATCGCATCTTAGTGACCAGGCATGCACAGCAACTGTTCGATAACTCTGTCTTCGAATAAAATGATATTGATCGGCTTTTATAAAACCTTGTAACAATCAAACTCATTACAACATTTCAGTTTTTCTCCAAAGAATGATAATCATAGTCGGTGCTAAAACAAAAAGAAGGACAGGGGAATTTCCCTTGGCCTACTTTTAATTGTCTACACAATATAATACAAACCAGCAAATTTAAACAGAAAATTTTTATCTTACACTTACGAATATAATTGTTTATATAAAACTCAATCCAATTGGATGACTTTTACATTTTCAGGAGGACCAGGCGCCGTCGCATCATAATCTTCTGATGGACCTTTATAGACAAATTCAATCGCATCCGAGATAACAATTCCATTGGCTTGATTTGTAATTTGGACATTCGAGTTTGTACCCTTCGGAAAATAATAGACACCCAGACTATTCCATTCGCCAAAACCCGTAGTCTGATTGATGACAACCGTCGTATCCTGACCGCTTCCACAGGTAATCTTGGCCGGCACGTTGGTCGCAAGTTGATAACTCGTCGGAGAAGAACCTCTGTAACCATGCCACTCAAGAATTTCATACATACCAGGCACACCAATAGTAGGAACATAGGTAGCAACATTTTCCCCAGTGCCAGAAGGCGACCATGTAAATCCATCGGGTTGAAATGGGCCGTAATTTCGACCCGTATAAACTGCATAAAACTTTGCGCCATCGGAACTAAATATCCATCCCCCTTCATATTGTATCGGATCCGAGCCCGGCGACGTCTGGTTGTTCTCATTATTGTCAACTACAATAGGGGTAATCAATGTTTTTTGGGTTCGAAAAAGCATGGCACCGTCACCAAATACTTCAAGCTCCGACATCGCTGTTTGAATCACATCACCCCAAAGAACAAGCGGATTTACATCCGTTACTTCCTCCCCGTTATTGAATTCTGGATCCTGCCCCCCTGAGAATCGATAATATCTCGATCCGGCAAGAGGATCCACCGCTGCCAGTTCTGAAGCAGTGATCGTTTGCTCCAATCCTGTTGCATTGACCACGCTGACACCATTATCAAAAAATCTCACCACAACATAGTCAGCATAGGGAGTTTCTGCTCTTGGTTTTCCTGCCAATTCAATCATGTCCGTTCTTGGATATCCCAATTGACCCTTGGCTTCAAACTCATCATAGATGTGGACATTTCCATGATGACCGATAAAATTCCCTTCATCCACATAAAAATAGGCACGCGTCAAAAGACAACTACTTAAGTTGAATCGTACAGCTTTATAATTATTTTTATAAGGAACTGCAGAAAACCTGCCATTAAAATAACTGTGCGCTCCATTCATAATTATAATTTGCGGTTCTTTATCCGAAACAGTTTTGCTATCGTTATAGTTGCGCCGCCATAAATGATACGGGCCGATATAAGCGGGCCAATCTTCCCAGCAAGCACCATTAACATAGGGCCAAACCTCCATACTCCCGATTTGTACAACCTGGATATTCACGCCGGGAACTTGATACATCTTCTCATGAAAATCAAGCAATCCTTGCCACCACAATGTAACAACAGAATCGATTCCCCATTCTTCGGCATCCGCAATCCCGTTTCTGTCCAAATCCCCATAAAATTTATTATGACCCCAAGGTTGAGACCACCACCAATCATAAAAAAAACCTTCATAATTTGGTTCAATTATTTCCCCCAACAAGCGAACTTGATGTTCTACCCAGGTTTCGGGTCCATATCCTTCTCCCATGTCAACTTTCGGGCAAAGTTTTGTAATGTTCATCATATACATCTTCAAACCGCTTCCGACGTCAAATTTCTCTCCATCCTTATCCAAATAATACCATTCATCGGGCCATTCGATAGATCCTCGTGACCAGTCGCAAAGATTCCCACTCGTCATTAAAAGTATTTTATTGGGATCCTGTTCTTTCAATAATTGAGCAATAGCTGAATTTTTGACAGAAGCAACAATATCAAAATATTTAAAAATATCGACACAAGCCTCTGTTTGCCCGCTGAACGTAAAAATTCCCAATCTTGGATAAGGGGGATTTAAGGTCTGGGCATTCAATAAGGCATATCCCACAAATAAAACCAACAGAAAAACGATCCATATTGGAATTAAATTCATCTGCTGTATTTTCATAGAAATCAACCTCCTCTATGATAGCATTTTTTCATAAAGCATAACAAATGCACTCACCTGTTGTTTCAGATTAAATTTTTCTTCGACTCTTTTTCTGCTCATTTCCCCCATCATTCTCATTTTTTTGGTGTCTCGCAACATTTGAAAAATTGCCTGAGCGATCGCGTCTGAATCTTTTGGGGGAATCAGAATCCCTGTCTGGTGATCCACAATCACCTCTGGAATGCCCGAAACATTCGTTGCGATCACAGGTTTGCCGCAGGCCATCGCTTCCAAAATAACATTGGGTAATCCCTCAAATAGAGAAGGTAAAATAAAAATATCCAATGCACCGAGAAGTTCTTTTATATCGGAACGAAATCCCAAAAATTGGATCGTTGCATTCAGTCTGAGCCGATGAACTTGGGATTCCAGTTTTTCTCGAAGCGGACCGTCGCCAATAAACAGAACACGAATGTTCGGATAGTTCCTAACAACCTTTTTAACTGCATCAATCAAATACCGATGTCCTTTCTGTTCTGACAATCTTGCAACTGTCCCGAGCACAATATCTTTCGAATGAAATCCCAATTTCTTTCGATAGGGGTCATTGTTCGTTTTCTTAAAGTGTCGCAGATCCACGCCATAATGGATCGTAGTCGCTTTATCGACGGAAACATGCCGTTCCTGAACAATCTTTTCCCGGATAGCATGCGAAACAGCCACCGATACCGTAAACCACTTCGAAGCGAGACGATATGCCAATAAATTTTTCATCCCGTAATGATACGGTGCCGTCATTGCGTCCCAGGAGACAACCTTTTTAATACCGGCCAGCTTTGCCGTATAAGCACCTATAATATCGGCATAAAAGAGAGTGGTTTGCAATATATCTATGCGTTTTTTTTGTAGCAATTGATAAACCTTATAAATTAAAGAAACATCATATTTATGTTTCTTGGGAAAAACATAGGTCTCGACATTCATTTTTTCAAATCTTTCCTGAAGAGGACCTCCCTGTCCGACAGCACATACGATCGGATAATAGGTCTCTGGGAATCGTGTTTTAATTTCTTTCACAAGCTCCAACAATTTGACTTCAGCACCACCTATCGCAAAACCATTGACTAAAAAAAGAATTCGCACCATACCTAAAATATGTCCTGTCTTTCGGATCCTCGGTGATTACTCCGCAGGTTGAACCGAAACATTGTTTGGCGGCGATGGAGCAACCGTATCCGTTGCAACATCGGATTCGGCGACTGTCCAGTTATCAAAATCATATGTAAGTCGTTTCCCGTTTTTTTCGACAATCATATTATTCCCAACCCATTTCACAATATCATTACCACGGTAATCCACAGCGGCAACTCTCGGAAATGGGAAATCCCATACCCGTTGAAACTCTGATTCACCATTTTTCTTGACAATGGCAACAGATGGATATAAATCATCAATCTTTACCTGTTTACAACTGATGACATCTCCACGACTGGTTGTAAATGTAGAACTGGCAATAGAAGCATTTGTTAAAACAGCCTGTTTGAATTCATCAAACGATCCGTAATCTACACCTTCGATGGCAACTTCTACGCCCGATGTACTTGAACCGATGATAATCGCAACCATGGTTCTTCCTTCCTTCAGAAAACGCCATCCACTTGTCTCTTGATCCACATCAAAACTATAAGCACCTGTGGAAATATGAAGAACCGTACCGCCTACAAATATGGCATTTTGGTACTGATAACCAGCCTGACCCGATGTAAATGTCCAGTCGGTCATATCTTCTCCCTCTTGTATCGTATTGATCCAAAGTCGAAAAGGTGTAGCGAATTCTCTTCCATAGGTCCCAGGTTTATCCGATTTGATACACAATTGCCACTCATTCCCTCTGCCGCCGCCCAGACTATAAAATTTCGTTACCCAATTCCACTTCCCTGTTCCTCCCACACAGTAGATCCCGCTGTTAAATTCTTTATCAATGTGATAATAATTGTCAGGCTCATCGCTGAGATCACCTATGTCAAAAATTTCACTCGGCAACCAGTAACTTGAAATAAATATATTCCTCGGCGGTTCATGAGTCGGTGTAATCATGTCCCAAAAAACGTCCCAGTAAAAACGATCTGTGCCAGCATATCTAAAAACATCTTCATATTTTCGCCCCAGTGCACCCCCCCATTGATTCGCAGTAAAATCCAGAATCGAGTCCAGTAAAATAAAATCCACCATCATTTTGGCTTTTTGTTTCATCAGTGGATCTTTGGCCCACTCGTAGAGAGCGGAAAAACAATGAACAAAACACCACGTATAAACTGGACTGTCAAATTCTCCATTCCCAGAATGCAACCATCTATAGATCGTATAATGAAGCCGATCACGACACAATGCAAAAGAATTATATTCCTGACCCGGCGTATAAGTACGGTCCTCCCATGTAAATTCATAAATATTCTGGTTTGGAGGAGGATCATAAGAATAAATTACATTCACGTCTTGATTATCCTGGCTCCATAAATATCTCGTGATCATATCGGCAATTTGACTGTTGGGATTGGCCACATTAAAATCACGGCTTCGGAAATCTTTGTTGAGAAGATTATAAATAAAGTCCCGATCACTCGATTGAATCTCATTGCTATATCTCCAAAGAATCCAGCTCAACATGATACTCGACTGTTGAGGCCCAAATTTCCACGCCCATGTATAAGTTGGATACCCCGATCCACTCCAAGGGTTTCCCCAACATTGAATAATATTATGGATCACATCCTTCACCGGTTTTGATTGCCCATCCACATCGGTGACATAATAGGTACTCCCATTGATTTCACCATTCTGTAATTTTTCTAGCCAAGCCCAAATTCTTTCACAATAGTAGTTTAAATTAGATCCTTCGTTCTGGAAATATTCCAGGCGCTTCTGATCAAACACTGTTTCCTGGGCATTGATGTGATTCAACAAACCAAATAATAGAAAAATACAAACCCCTGAGAAAGTATTGGTCACTATTTTCATTTTTAAAGTCCTTTATCCAGTTAAAAAATCATCCTATAGAAGTGAATGATATAAATCCATAATTTGATGATAATGCAAATTCTCGTTAAATACATTTAAAGCCTTTTTTCGTGCAGCTTTCCCCATAGTGGTACACAGATTTTTTCTTTTGATCAAATGGTTAATCCAATATCCCAATTCCTGATCATTCGATGGTTCAAATAAATAACCATTTTGACCATGATCGATAAATTCGGGAATACCTCCTATTCGAGATCCAATAACCGGTTTCCCCATCGCAAAAGACTCATAAATAACCATAGGTGAATTCTCATACCATTCCGAGGGCACTACCACAAAAGAAGATTCCAATATTATCTTTTTTAACGGTTTTCCATCTAGTGATCCCAGGAACTCGACATTTTTCAATTTATTATTCTGAGCATAATTCTCTAAAACTGGCCGCATTGGTCCATCTCCAACAATCTTCAAGGACGATCCCTTCACTTCTTTCATCGCTTTCAAAAGTGTCATTAATCCTTTTTCGCGGGAAAGACGTCCAAAATAAAGAAAATAATCTCTGCTCTTTTGCATATACGAATCGTTTTTTACATTAAAAAAATGATATAACTTCTTTATTTTGCCAGCCTCATACCCACCCTCTATCATCTTATTCCCAATAAATTGACTCGGGACAATATACAAATCAACAAAACGTTGATACAATTTCAGGGATTTATGAATGTACATTTCCAGAGCCACCAGCATACTGGCAAAATAACTGTTTTTATGACACCGGTTCAAAATCGCCTGATAATAGGCACCCTTAATACACTTTTCACAAATTTCACCCCGATCCATGTGATAAAGCCTGTAACTTGGACAAACCGCTTTATACGTGTGGAGACTCTGCACAATTGGGACCCCTTCTTCTTTTAACACAGTTAAAATTGAAGGAGATATTTGGTGATCAATCATATGAAGATGGGCAATATCGGGTTTCGTCTTGCGGATCAATTTTCGAATCCGTTTTTGTGCCTGCGTCGAATAAATGATACGTCCTATAGACTGAAAACCAACCACTATTTTTTGAAATAATGAGGATGGATTGAACTCTATATTCTCAACGAAATAGGGTGTATATTTAGAGGGAAAATTTTTCGGATGTTTCATTGAAAAAGGAATCACCTTATGATCGTGGGATTCCAAAAGCTGTTTGAGTTCAAAAAAACATCTTTCCGCCCCTCCTTTTATAAAATAATATTTATCAATCATTAAGACTTTCATATCAGATCAAATATTTAATAGAGAATCGTTCATTAAATTATAAATACCACTTTGTATAAATAAGCTATAAAAAATGTGCAATAACCTTGCCAATATTTTAAAAGTTGCGGACAATCCAATTTACTTTATATCATCTGTTTTCGTATTACTGTGATACCGCTCTTTCAAAGATTGAACCCTTTTTTTGCTTTCTGCTATCTTAAGAAGTTTGTATTGACCCATCATAATACCTGAATATAAACCCAAATGATACAATAAATCGTATGAATGTATATCAGGAGTAAATGTAAATACAATCATAATAGCGATGAGGCCTCCGCTGATACCCAATGCAAAATTTAGGATTAACGGATGATATACCCTTGCTTTGATAATTCTAATTCCCACATAGATAAGAGAACCCAACCAGAGCATAAGAAAAATGCCAGCCGGCACGCCCATTTCTGCAGTAACATATAAGTAAGAATTGTGAACAAAAATAATATATTGAGCAGGATTTAATCGTTCCTCAGGTGTAAGATAATCTCTTGCAACATAACTATAATTTGCCAATCCCGTTCCAAAAAGTGGATTTTTACTTATAATTCGCTGAGCAAATTGAAACTGATTAAATCTTATTTCATACGAACTTTTCCTTGTCGAACCAAATTGAGATAAAATAGTCGGTGTATATCTAGAAGCAAATACGAGAAGAAATAAAACCAGAAAAGGAAAAATCCACATCGATTTTGCTCTGATTTTAGTTCTTCGATAAAACATGCTAAATAACAATAGAGCACTCAATGCAGTTAAAAAACCAATCCATTCTGACCGCGCATAAGTCGTTAGCAAACCGATCAAACCCGCTATAAAAATGATACCATAAAGAACAGTCGTCGAAGTTCTGGGGGCTTTATAAAAAAGAAAAACTTTATACGCCACAGGCAATGCCATAACCAAGTAGTTGGCCAAAAATGCAGGAACAAAAAAAGTGCCTGTGCTACGCCAGCCGACAAAGCGACGTTCGCCAAGAAACCATAATCCCAAAGCACCAAATTTCCATTGGTAAATTGCCAACAAAGACTCAAATAAAAGCCCCAATAAAAAATAGTTGAGTACCACTTTAAGGTCATCAATACTTTGTATATGATGATACAAACAAAGCATTAACAAATAAGCACGAAAATATCGAGACAGTTCAATCAGCGCAACGTCCTGTCGCGTTGCAAAAAATGAAGAAATGACTCCCCATAAACAAATACCAAGAAAAGGCCAACCAATCGGAAAAACACTCCAGCGAAATTTCTTTTTCGAAAATATTGCCAAAAGGAACAATCCAAATATGGATAAATCGGCAAGCATCAATCCGTTGTTATTAATAAGAAAAATCCAACCTGTCGAAAAAATAAAGACAAAACCGGATAATCCTAAATAATAACGTTGTCTATTCTTGATAACGATAGGAACTAAAAAGAATATAAAGACCGAAACCAGTATGAATAATAATTTTGAACTTTCCATAGCAATTGATACTCAAGTGACTTGATACTGAATTCATTTGTTTTTATAATTTAATCTATAAATTAAAGTTTGTATACCCAAAGGGCGAATATCCTTATATACCAATTCTAACTCTTTTTTCTCCCCATTTATTTCAAAAAAAGTCTTAAGATTAGGAAACCAATCTAAATATCGGCTATCTACAACGATAAATTCAACCCCCCTGTGACGGGCATATTGTAAATTCCGATTTAAAGAATCATAGGAAAAAGAGGCTCCTTTTCTTATATCATATTGACCTGCATAATAATCAACGGATTTATTCAATGACATAAGAACCGGTGGATGGCTGGTATTTTCTTTTAGCCAAAGTCCGGCTCTCTTTAATTCAACAGGTTCGGCCCACATTCCTGTGTTATTCGGTTGTATCCGCAAAAGCTTCACCCATCCCGGTATAAAACCGATAAAAACGATGCAAGAAATGATAATGATCGCATTTGTTTTGGAATTTAATATCCTTTTAAATTTGAAAATCTCTCTGACATTGTCTAAAATCCAACCATATAGGAACCAACATCCTTTGCTGATCCAAATAAACAACAATGGGAACAAGGGATAAAGATATCTCTGATTCACATGAAACAAAGGTATCAACAAACACCAGAAGAAGATGAAATAGGTCATAAGATAACTAACAAACCACCATTGATCTAACGAATAGGATTTGGTAAAAAAACCCATTGTCAACACGACAAGAAGAGCAAGCGTAATGAATTCGGGAATGGTCTCTCTAAAAAGTTGACTCATGTTAATGAAATATTTCTTTAAATACTTACTGATCGAAATATGTACAATCCTTTGGTGACCCTCGTGTAGTTTTGTCAACTCTTGAATGTTGCCAAAATGGAGTGCCATATCGTAGGGCAAATATTGGTTGTCTTTAGTTAAATGGAAAAATGGATCTTTAATCTGTCCCTCATTAAAATAAACCGCGGATTCCATTTGCTGATTCACCATTCCTTTTGTACTCAATGTCCATTTCCCGGTAGATGTTTTTAAATATAAAAAATAAGGGAAAGAGACAATGATGAATCCCAGAATAATGGCAATAGCCATCTTTGTTCCGATTAAAAACTTTATCTTTTTCAGTATGACTTGAATAGTTAAAAAACCAAGAAAAACAACTAAAAATCCTACCCCTTCCGGTCTGAACAAATAGCTGCATCCGAACAGAACACTTGTCACACATGTCCATTTCATTCTGTGAGCTTTTAATGCTTTCCAGCCAACAAGAATACCTCCTATCGCTGTTGTGGAATATAATGTTTCTGTCAATGTGTTGGTGTTATAATAGGCTAAAAGTGGATGCAACGCAACCAATATGGCGGCAAGCCGGGCTTCTTTTTTCCCAAAAAGTTCATCGGTTAACCAATAGATCAAAACAGGCAAAAATGCTCCCGTTAAGACATTTAAAATTCTCGCAGACAATTCCAAGTTACCAATCACTAAATTGAAAAAAGAAATAAGTACAGGATACAAAAATGGCCAATAAGGATGAAGAACCCCTTTCATTCCCTTTTCGGAAAAATTCCCGGCAAGACGAACAAAATGAGCTTCATCAAAACTGATGGCATGACGATAATGAACGAGTATTAAAACTCTAAAACCGATAGCCAGTAAAAAAACAAAAAATAAAAAACCATTTATTTTTACCGGCCACTTCCTTGCAAATGAATTAAACATGATAACAGCCTTATCCTATTTGTACCCTGTTTTTTCTGATTATTAAAATTTCTTCCAAACGAATTCCCTTTGTTATATAGAGAATCACTGTATAAATCAGAATAGAGATAATTATAGTAATTAAAAGATTGATTCTTGAAAAATAAAGAAAAACAGCCATCACGCCAGAAGAAAACAACGCTTTTAATAAATCAAAGACCCGAATAGGATATTCCTTTCTATGAATAATTGTAAAACAAACGATAAATGCAAAACCATGAGATAGAACAGAAGCAACAGCGGCACCCAAATGATTATATTTTGGGATTAACAATAAATTGAATACAACATTGACAACAATGGCTCCTATTTGTAAATAAGCAAATTCCTTTTGCTTATTCAGGGCATAAAAAAAGCCACTAAAAAAAATATTAAAAAAATTGAAGGCAGCTGAAAATATAAGAATTCGAAGGGCACCAATCGCATTTTGATATTCATTCCCATAAAGCAATAAAATAATCTTGTCCGCTGTAAAAAATGTCCCGACAATCAAAGGAATTGCCAAATAAAATAAATATTTAAAACCGACAGAATATATTGTTGAAACTTCCTTATTGTGGATATTCTCCTTCAACCCTTGTGAAATCCTCGGGAATATGGCCGTCACCAAAGTAGTCGGAATAACATCCATAACTAAAATTAATTTCATCGCTGCTGCATACCATCCAACGACATCCTCCCCTTTCATGCTGGCCAAAATCACTGTGTCAATTTTACCGTGAACAGTTGAAAAAAATACGTTTATTCCCAATATAATAGAAACCGACACCATCTGTTTCATAAAATGAAACTGCAATCTCGAACCACTGATAATAAATTTTTTCCGAATAATAATATAACCTGCCAGGAAACTGATAAAACCACTGATAACAAAAGCCCACGAAAAAGCGATCAATCCATATCCCTGAATCAGAACAAAAATGCCAAGAGCAGTTATGACTATTTTTTCAAAAATTAAAATGGCCATTTCATATTCCATACGTTCAAATGCTCGGAATATGGCATAATTCAGGTAATTAAAAGAATAGCATATTCCATATACTCCAAAAATGATCACTACCAGGGTTTTCTCTCGCGGGAAAGAAGAAAAATATAAATATAGACCTAACAACAGGGTAGCAATAAAAAGGAAACAGAGTTTTAAAAAAGCGCCATGAACAAAATATTTACTTGCCTGATCTCTATTTTTTGCAACTTCACGAGTCACATAAGTTGTAATTCCCAAATCATCAATCATATAAATAAAATATGAAAAAATAAAAGCAAATGAATACCTGCCAAATCTTTCATCTCCCAAATATCTGGCCGCTATCGGAACAAGAACAAAAGACAATCCAATTTGAATGATTTGACCGATAGTAATAAAGTAAGTGTTCTTCTTCACACTTCTAGGTTCAGAATTTTGTCCGGTATTTTCTAATTTTCTGCTATTTCGAATCATTTGATAATAACCCTACCAGCGTTTCACATAATCGTCTATTTTTTCGCAAACATAATTCATCTTTTCTTCCGTGATACCAGGATAAATCCCCATAAAGAAGCCGTCTCTCAAAACCTTATCGGCATTCTCGAGATTGCTCACAGTACGGAAATTGAGTCCGAGATAGGCCGGATGACGAATGATATTCCCGGCAAAAAAGAGACGCGTTTCGATATTGGATGCTTCAAAATGCTGAAGAATATCTTTTCTTCGAAACGGCGCACCGTCCCGGAGCGTCAGAGGGAAAGCAAACCAGGCCGGCTCTGCTCCTTCCAGCACCTCGGGCAGGATAAAAAATTCTTCATACGGCTTGAAGGCATCGAATAACCGCTTGAAATTACCGTTTCGTTGTCTGATAAAACCGTCGATCTTTTTCAATTGCACCCGTCCCATTGCCGTTTGAAATTCCATGGGTTTGAGATTATATCCGATGTTCGAATAAACATAACGTATATCGTATCCGTCGGGCAAAACACCGCCTTTGGTCTTGTGGGGACAGGGTTTGTTGGGATCCTTGACCACCTCGCAAATCCGACAGGCGCACGCCCGTCCCCAGTCCCTGAGCGACCGGCTGATCAATCCCAGTCTTTTATTGTTGGTTGCCAGCGCGCCCCCTTCC
>CAZIAH010000024.1:0-42520 GCA_964537715.1 uncultured bacterium
GCGGTGCCCTGTAACCTGCAAACCGCTACAGCAGGGTCAAATTCCTATCCCGAGGTCTTTTCCGTCTCCCGTCTTTAATCTGATAAGCGGTGATGATAGTTCGAGTTCTGTGCAATGGGTGAGTGCCGAACCCCGTCAGGACCGGAAGGTAGCAGCGGTAAGCAATTTTCCCATGTGCCGCAGATCAGCTTGACTGGAGCTGGCTGTCAGGTTTGGACTCGGGTTCAGGAAGATCGAAGGTAGGTGCACAGCCTTTTTATAAATAAAGGAAATGCATGTCATATCTCGTACTTGCCAGAAAATACCGTCCGCAATCCTGGAATGATCTCGTGGGACAGGATCATGTCTCAACGACACTCAAAAATGCGATTCAACATGATCGATTGGCGCATGCCTATCTTTTTACGGGTCCCCGAGGTGTCGGGAAAACGAGCGCTGCAAGAATTTTAGCCAAGGCGCTTAATTGTGAAAAAGGCCCCGTAGCCGACCCGTGCAATCAATGTTCAAATTGTATCGAAATCACGGAGAGCAGAAGTATCGACGTTTTTGAAATCGATGGTGCTTCAAACCGGGGCATCGATGAAGTCCGGAATCTTCGGGAGAATATCCGATATACACCCGCCAGCGGAAAATATCGCATCTATATTATCGATGAAGTACACATGCTGACCACCGAAGCATTCAATGCCCTTCTAAAAACCCTTGAAGAACCTCCGTCCCACGTGTTGTTTATTTTTGCAACAACCGAACCGCACAAAGTTCCGGTGACGATTGTTTCGCGCTGCCAGCGTTTCGATTTTCATCGGATCAGTATTCAGGAGATGTTGACGAGACTCAGAGATATTTGCAAAACAGAAAAAATTACGATTGATGACGAAGCGTTGCTGCTGATTGCCAATAAAGCGGACGGCAGTTTGCGGGACAGCCAATCCATACTCGATCAGATGATTTCTTTTACAGGCGATAAAATTACGGCGGAACTGGTCATCAAAGGATTGGGTCTGATTTCGCAGGAATTGTTTTTTGAAGTGACCGATGTGCTCACTTCTGGAGAAGTTTCACAGGGATTGGCCTTGGTGGACAAGATTATTGCGGATGGATATGACGTCGAGGAATTTTTAGTGGGATTGTCCGAGCATCTTCGAAATCTTCTCATTGTACGGTCCATGGAATCAACTGAATTACTCGATACGACCGAACCTCTGAAGAAAAGATATCTGGAATCCGCCTCCCGTTTTCAAGAAGAAGATATTCTGCGACTTATCCGTATTGTGACACAGACCATTTATTCCCTAAAACGGAGTACAAATTCGAGAATTTCTCTGGAACTTGCCATGGTTAAAATGATCAAGCTTGATAAAACAGTGGTTATCGATGATCTGTTAACCCGGCTCGAATCGTTACAGACCTCCGGAAATCCACAATCTGCCATTGCAAGAGAGACCCAAACGAATTCTGAAAAAAAGGCGACTCCTTCATTTTCTTCAGAGGCAAAACCGAGTTCAAATCCATCTCCTGATGCTGGAGACCCACCGCAGAAGACAGAATTTACCCAGGAAAAAAAAAGCGGAATGATGGTCGATGAGATTCAGGAAAAATGGGAGAATGTCATCCAGGAAGTGAAAAAGAAAAAGATTACCATAGGCTCGTTTCTTCAGGAGGGTGTAATCAGTGGAATTCGCGACAACAAGATCGAAGTGAGTTTCGCATTGTCGAACGGATTTCACATCGATGCAATCATGCGGTCGAAACAGATCGTTCTGGATGTTATCAAAAAGGTGATCGGACCGGATGTCGATTTCGAGTGTACCAAAAAGGAAATGCCCAGACATGAGAAGAAAGTGCAGTCCAAAAATCAAAAATGGGAAAATCTGATGCTCCTCAAAGAAAACGAGCCTGTGATAAAGAAAATCATAGATGACTTTGATGCAGAAATAGCTGAATAGAAAATAGGAGACAGACAATATGTTGAAGCCGAACATGGCTGAACTTTTTAAGCAGGCACAGAAAGTACAAGATGAAATCGCCAAGGTTCAGGAGAAACTTGAAGAAATGACTGTCGAGGGATCATCCGGAGGCGGAATGGTGATTGTGACGGCAAACGGTAAGCAGAAGATTGTTACCATAAAGATCGATCCCGAAGTGGTTAATTCCGATGATGTCGAAATGTTGGAAGATCTGATCACGGCAGCCGTGAATCAGGCTCTGGAGAAATCTCAGGAAATGGCCCAGGAAGAAATGCAAAAGGTAACGGGAAACATGCTCGGGAATTTGCCCGGGGGTCTGAAAATCCCCGGTTTTAATGTTTAAGGAAATGTTTTGTGGAATACTCATCAAAAACATTAGAACAATTGGTAGAAGCCTTTTCCCGTCTTCCCGGTATCGGCAAGAAATCTGCTCAACGCATCGCGCTCTATCTACTTCGTGAGGAACAGAATGAGGCAGAACATCTGGCCAAGGCAATTGTCGAAATGATACAAAAGATCGGGAATTGTTCGGTCTGTTTTAATCTCACCGAAGAGGATCCCTGTCTTTTCTGTCGCGATCCCCAGCGGGACAAACACGTGATTTGTGTCGTGGAAGATCCGAAAGACCTTCTGGTTATTGAAAAAACAGGCAACTATCGGGGACAATATCATGTTTTAGGCGGCGTTCTTTCTCCTCTTGACGGTATAGGTGCGGAAGATCTCAAAATCAAAGAGCTGCTGGCCAGGATCACTCCTGAAATTCGGGAGGTGATTTTGGCGACCAATCCGACGGTCGAGGGAGAGATGACCGCGGCCTATCTGGCACAGGAACTGAAATCTAAAGAGATCAAGGTGACGAGAATTGCGCGGGGAATTCCATTCGGGGGTGCTCTTGAATTCAATGATGCCGTAACCGTGGCCAAGGCCATGGAGGGAAGAATTGAATTATAGTTTTTTATTGAGTGAATCATACTATTCCTGAGGATCTGTCAAGCTCATGTTGACTTTGTCCAATCGCTTAACCTTGTTTAGAATCGTTCTGACACCTGTCTTTGTTTTTTTGCTTTTCTCGACTGGTCCGTTTTCCAGGATCGCTTTGATTCTTGTGTTTTGTGCCGCTTCCCTGACAGACTGGTACGACGGATATTCGGCGAGGCGATTCGGGTACGTGACGAAGTGGGGCCAGTTTTTGGACCCTTTAGCGGATAAGATTTTTATCACAGCGGGTTTCTTGAGTTTCAGCGCTCTGGGTTATATTCGTCTGTGGATGGTTCTTGTTATTCTTGTGAGGGATTTCCTCATTACAGGGCTTCGGTTTTATGGTATAGTCAAAAGGAGGCCGATAGCGACTAACCTGTTTGCCAAAATAAAAACCAATGTACAATTTGTTGTGCTTTGCCTGATTTTGGTTTTTCACCTCATTGCATACCCAAAAACAGTGGATGGAACTGTTCTTTTGTGGAACAGGATTTCCGTTTTTGAGCTCTTCCATTTTGCTATGTGGCTGGTGGCTCTATTTACTGTGGTTTCGGGCACGATCTATCTCATCGAAAATCGAGGTCGCTTGAAAGAGATGTTCAATGATTTATATCGAATTTTTCTTCCTTCAAATGTTTGAAAATTGGAATGCGAATGATAAATAAGTTATCTCGATTTTTAGCCACAGGTTTTTACAGCGGATACGCCCCCATTGCTCCGGGAACGGCCGGCAGTGCTGTGGCGTGGCTCATTTTTATTCTGATTCCCGGCCTGAGAGATCTCCCTCTGTTGTTGTTAATTGTGTTGGTATTTTTTATCGGTGTCAAGGTTGCTACCGATGTCGAAAAAACGGACGGGCACGACGCATCAGTGATCGTGATCGATGAAATGGTCGGAATGTGGGTTTCTCTTCTTATATTGCCTGTTTCGATGTCCTGGACCTGGTGGATTGCTGCGTTTTTTCTTTTTCGCTTCTTCGATATTATCAAACCCTTTCCTGCCGGCAAATCCCAAAAGTTGCCCGCAGGCTGGGGGATTATGATGGATGATCTGTTTGCGGGTCTCTACGCCAATCTTGCCGTTCGATTGATTTTCTGGTTGTTTATCAAATAGGATTTTTTATGACTGCAGAAATCATTTCTATCGGGGATGAACTCCTCAATGGAATGACGGTCAATACGAATGGTGCCTTTATTGCGGAAGCTTTGACAAAGCTCGGTTTCTCCGTAGAGTGTATTACTGTGGTGGGTGATTGTGAAGCCCGTATTATGGAAGCGTTGGAGAAAGCAGGCCAGCAGGCCGATGTGGTTGTTATCACAGGCGGTTTGGGGGTCACTCACGATGACATTACGAAAAAGGCCGCTGCCCGTTTTTTTAACAAAGAGATGATTTTTTCCCAAAAAGTTTATGACCGGATCGAAACCTTTTTCAAAAAAAGAGGAAGAAAAATATCCACTGTCAACCGGGAACAGGCCATGATTCTTAAAGATGTTGAGTTGATCGATAATCTCGTGGGACTGGCTCCCGGATTTATCTTCTCCAAGAACAAATGTACTTATTACTTTCTACCGGGCGTGCCATCGGAAATGAAACAGATGATGGAAAAATCAGTTATTCCCAAGTTGAACAAATCGAGAGTGAATCCTCCTGTTTCTCCGAGAATATTCAAAACCACGGGTATTTCCGAATCGGCTCTCTATTCTCAATTGATCGATTTTCACAAATTGTTTCCCGAGATTTGGCTGGCGTACCTGCCGGAAACTCCGGGCGTCAAATTGCGGCTTTCGATATCCAATCTTCAATCCGAAAATCAGGAAGATGCGCTTCGTAAGGCGGTTACTTATGTTCAGGAAGAGGCGGGAAAATTTATTTACGGAGAAGGCGAAACGGAAATCGAGCAGGTCATTGCGGATTTATTGTTTAAAAAGAAACTGACAATTGCAGTGGCCGAATCCTGCACCGGCGGATTGATTTCACATAAATTGACACAGATTCCTGGCAGTTCTGCATATTTCAACCGTGGTATTGTGGCCTACAGCAATAAAGCGAAAATGGAGATTTTAAAAGTTCCTCGTCAAACCATCGAAAAACACGGTGCCGTCAGCAGGGAAACGGCACAGGCAATGGCAGTCGGTGTCCGCAAAATCAGCGAAACGGAAATCGGTTTATCTGCTACCGGAATTGCCGGTCCCGGGGGCGGTACGCAGGAGAAACCGGTGGGGCTGGTTTATATCGGTTATGCGGATTCCGAACAGGTTCTGATCGAGGAGCATCATTTCCCACGGGAACGGTGGTGGAACAAGGAGCGCACCGCTGTGATGGCGTTGGATCTGGTCAGAAGAGTGCTTTTAGGGATTACGAAGGGTTGAAATTTTTCAAGCAGCAGTTTTGCATCCATAGCATGTATCTACATTGTCGGATTTTTTATCTGCTTGTCGGGCAGATTCAACTTGATTTTTTTTAATAATTTATTATGTTGAATATAGTCTGTTGAATGAAGATGGTCCGATCATTTATCGCAGTTGACATCCCCGGTTCTGTCCGCGATAAGCTTGACGATTTACTCGACAAGCTCAAGCGTAGTCAGGCGGACGTCAAGTGGGTGAAATCGAAGAGCATCCATATCACCTTGAAGTTTTTGGGGAATATTGAGGAAGCGCGACTCCCGAAAATCAAAGAGATTATAGGGAAGGTCGCCGAAAATATTAAACCATTCACTGTTTCGATCGAAGGAACGGGTGCGTTTCCGAATGATCGAAGGCCCCGCGTGCTCTGGGTCGGCGTTCAGAAGGGTTCTGAAACGCTGACCCATCTGGCAGAAGATCTGGATTCTCAACTGACTTCACTGGGATTTGAGCGGGAAAAGCGGTCTTACTCACCCCATTTGACATTGGGGCGGGTTCGATCATCCAAAAATATCGATACTGTCATTGATGTGATGCATTCCATGAGATTTCAGGCGGGAGATTTTTTGAACGAAACTATTCTCTTGATGAAGAGCGATCTCCGGCCGGATGGAGCAGTCTATACCGTGCTTGAAAAAATCAAATTATAAGGATGTTCATACCATGGAAGAAAAACAGAATGAAAAATTGAAAGCTCTCGATCTGGCTATTTCCCAGATCGATCGTCAGTTTGGCAAAGGTTCGGTCATGCGTCTGGGAGACAGTAAGAGCATGGTTCCCGTACCGGCTATTTCTACAGGATCTCTGGCACTGGATATGGCGATGGGTGTCGGGGGCGTTCCGAGAGGCCGGGTGATCGAGATCTTCGGGCCGGAATCTTCCGGGAAAACGACGCTGGCACTTCACATCATCGCAGAAGCGCAAAAGCGGAATGGAATTGCCGCTTTTATTGATGCCGAACATGCTATGGATTCCCAATATGCAAGAGCGTTGGGGGTTAATATCGATGATCTTCTGGTTTCACAGCCGGATACCGGTGAGCAGGCGCTGGAAATCACAGAAACACTGGTCCGCAGCGGAGCCCTCGATGTGATTGTCATTGATTCGGTGGCGGCGCTCGTGCCCCGTGCCGAAATTGAGGGAGAAATGGGAGATGCGCAGATGGGGCTTCAGGCCAGGCTAATGTCCCAGGCCCTTCGGAAATTAACCGGAGCAATCAGTAAGTCAAAAACGGCTGTGATTTTTATTAACCAGATTCGCATGAAAATCGGTGTGATGTTTGGTAATCCCGAAACGACCACAGGTGGCCGGGCATTGAAATTTTATGCATCGGTCCGGCTTGACATCCGGAGGACCGGAGCGATCAAAGAGGGAACGGATGCGGTCGGAAACCGAACCAAGGTCAAAGTGGTCAAAAATAAAGTGGCACCACCTTTTAAAGAGGCAGAATTCGATATCATGTACGGTACCGGAATTTCAAAGACAGGCGATCTTCTGGATGTCGCTACCGATCTTGGATTGATAGAAAAAAGCGGAACTTGGTATTCTTTTGGCGAGGAACGAATCGGGCAGGGACGGGAAAATGTGAAGAAATTTCTGAGCCAGGAAGAAAACAAAGATATCTATGATAAGCTCGAAAAAGTCGTGAAAGAGAAACTTGGATTGACTAAAACCAAAGAAGAGCCGGTTCAGGAAGCAAAAGAGACGATTCCAAAGGAAAGTCCCAAGGAAGAGTGAATTGACAGAAGTCACTTATCACATCACACAGATCGAACCTCAGAAGAAGCATGCGAACCGGGTCAATGTGTATCTCGACGGCGCTTTTGCTTTCGGACTGAAAAACGAAATCCTTCTGAGGCATCATCTTCACGAAGGGGATACAATCTCGGATCAGCTAATTGATGAGGTGCTGCTTTCCGAGGAAAAGGCCCGGGCCAAAGAAAAAGCCCTGAGTCTGCTTTCTTATCGTGCGCGAAGTATCGAGGAGTTGAAAAAGAAATTGATCGAGAAGGCGTTCTCCGAACGAACCGTCAATCGTGTCATCGAAGATTTCTGTCGTGTTGGACTTCTCAATGACCGAACATTCGCTTCGGATTATGCCCATTCTCGAATGATACAGCGGCCTGTTGGGAAGCGTCTGCTGAAACAGGAACTTCTTACGAAAGGAATATCCGAAGAGATTGCGGAAAAGTCCGTCGAGGAGGTCTATGAAAAACAGACCGAGGAGGAAGTTGCCGAATCGCTGATTCAAAAGCGGATGAAACGGTACAGCGGAGAGAATCCGCAAAAGGTGCGTAAAAAACTCTCGGAGTTTTTGTTCCGGCGGGGGTTCAACTGGGATGTAATTTCTGCGGTGTTGTCCAGAGTGGAGATTCATAGTGTTTAATGGGAAATATTCTATAGGTTCCGGTTTCAACCGGGGACGACAGATAAATTTGGAGGAACTGTTTTAATGGAATCATCAAATGCCATTGTTGAAGTATTTTGGAACGCATATCAGAATTTGAAAAGCGGTCAGAAAAAGCAACTTGCAAGACGCATCCTTCTCGATTCGGAGATGTCCGAGGATTGGATCGATCATGCTCTTATTGAACGCTCCCGAAGCGAACCTGGGAAGGATATTCCGCTTGAATCGTTCCTGAACAAGATGAAATCATGATGTTCTGATCATGTACCAGGTATTGTTGAGACCGGCAGCCCAACGTGATTTGAAGAAATTGCCCAAAAGGGTGTTTGCTCGAATTTCTGAGGAGTTGGGTCGCCTTTCCGATAATCCCCGTCCGAGAGGCGTGAAAAAGCTATCAGGACAGGAGAATGAATGGCGACTCCGGACTGGCGATTACCGTATTCTGTACGAAATCAGCGATTCGGAGCGTGCCGTTCGTGTCTTCCGCATCGCCCACAGAAGAGAAGCCTATCACTGATATCTGATTAAAGGGAGACTCAATGAAAAAGGGAAATTTTGTTACGGTGTTTTTGTATAGCATGATTCTGTATATTTTGAATATCGTTTATGCCCAGGAAATCATCGATGTTTCTGTTCAAGGCATTTCAGACGGTATAAAAAATGACAAGCGTCATGACCGCGACGAAGCTGAAATGGATGCTAAGCTTAAAGCTATTGAAAAAGCTGGCGTTAATATTAAGTCAATAACAGAGGTTGAAAATTTTGTTCTGAAGCATGATATGGTTGAGAGTAAAGTCGAAGCCTATATTTTACCCGGTTTTCAAATCATCGATGTCGGTTACGGTGCAGATGGTCTTTATCATGTTGTTCTAACAGGTAAGATTAAGTCTAAATCAGCCAGTCCAGCTAAAACCGAATTTAAAACTGTTGTTATTGGCAATCAGGTCTGGATGGCTGAAAATCTAAATGTAAGTACATTTTGTAATGGTGATACTATTCCAGAAATACGTAATAATGCAGATTGGCTTAATGCTGGTTATTTGGGCAAACCTGCTTGGTGTTATTATGAAAATGACTCTAATAATGGTAAAACATATGGTAAATTGTATAATTGGTATGCTGTTAATGATCCACGTGGTTTGGCTCCTAAGGGGTGACGTATTCCTTCTGTAGATGATTGGCACATATTAACTGATAGCCTTGGTGGCCCTGCTGTAGCTGGTGGAAAGCTTAAAAGTGATTTGGGGTGGGCCGAAACTGGTACTGCTAGCAATACATCTGGTTTTTCCGCAATCCCTGGAGGGCATCGAGGACCACATGGTTACTTCTACAGTTTAAGAGAACGTACAGTTTTTGGTCTTCAACATCTAGTAATTTGAATAAAGAATTACCTAGAGCATGGCATGTTTGTTTAACTTATGATATGAATTTGGTCGCTATAACAAATGGTTTTGGGGACTGTCGATGTGGTTTTTCAGTTCGCTGTATTAGAGAATAAGCTATCTGGAAGGATTAAATTTGAAAATAATCTCAATCTCAAATCAGAAAGGCGGGGGCGGCGAGACAACTATATCGGTTGGTAGGACTGGTGTTCTTTCTGAGATGAAGAAGAAGTTCCTTCTTGTGGACATGGACCAGCAGGGTAATCTGTCATCATCTTTTTTACTTCTCAAGTTCAACTTGGGATGGAGTATGTGAATATTGTAAAGAAAGAAGGTTTATGACTGCATCTGAAATTCGACAATCGTATCTCGATTTCTTCCGGAAGTATGATCACAAGATCGTACCAAGTGTGCCTGTGGTTCCTCAGGATGATCCGACGCTGCTTTTTATCAATGCGGGAATGAATCAGTTCAAAGATGTGTTTCTGGGAACCGGAACGCGACCCTACAAACGGGCTGCGGATTCCCAAAAATGCATCCGTGTCAGCGGAAAGCACAATGACCTCGAAGAGGTCGGATACGATACCTATCATCATACTTTTTTCGAGATGCTGGGGAACTGGTCTTTCGGAGATTATTATAAGAAAGAGGCCATTGCCTGGGGATGGGAACTGGTCACCAAGTTTTGGGGATTGCCCAAGAACCGGCTCTGGGCGACTGTGTTTCGAGAGGACGATGAGGCGGAGTCGCTTTGGAAAAAGGTAACGGATATTGATCCCTCGCATGTGCTTCGCTTTGACGAAAAAGACAATTACTGGGAGATGGGGGAAACCGGTCCCTGCGGTCCGTGTTCGGAAATTCATATCGATCTGGGCGAGGGGTACTGTGACAAATCCCATGTTCCCGGACATATGTGCGGCGTCAACGCGGGATGTGCCCGTTTCATTGAACTTTGGAATCTCGTGTTCATCCAGTTCAACCGGGACGAGAAAGGCGAACTTCACCTCCTTCCCGAGAAACATGTCGATACAGGTTTGGGATTCGAGCGAGCCGTGGCTGTTTTGCAGAATAAAAAATCCAATTACGATACCGATCTTTTTATTCCGATCACGAATCATATTGCCGAAATCACGGGAAAAGAGCGGCAAGTCGAAGAAACACTACCTGCTTTCCGGGTCATTGCCGATCACATTCGTGCTCTGACTTTTGCCATTACAGATGGAGCGATTCCCTCCAACGAAGGGAGGGGGTACGTGCTTCGCCGTCTACTCAGACGGGCGGCCCGGTACGGACGGAATCTCGGAATGCACGAGCCGTTTATCTACAAACTGGTTTCCACGGTGATCGATGTGATGGGGAAAGCCTATCCCGAAATCAAGGAACGCTCCCAGCACACGACGCTGGTCATCAAATCCGAAGAAGAGCGGTTCAATGAAGTTTTGGACCGGGGGATTGAAATTTTCGAGTCGATTGCTACGGAAGCCCAAAAAAAAGGGCAAAAAGTCATCCCTGGTTCCGAGGTGTTTCGCCTTTACGATACGTACGGTTTTCCACTGGATTTAACACGGTTGATGGGTAGGGAGAAAGATCTCGAGATCGATGAAAAAGGATTCGAAAAACAAATGGATCAACAACGGGACCGCGCCCGAAAAGGAGCCAAATTTGCCTCTGCGGAAGGCGGGGAATGGACCGAACTCTCCGAAGGAAAGGATTCCGTATTTATCGGCTATGATCGAATAGAAGCAAAAGCGGAGATCCGCAGGGTGTGTTTTCATGACGGCCTTGTAACAGTAATTTTGAGTGAAACGCCTTTTTACGGGGAATCCGGAGGACAGGTGGGAGATACGGGAGAGATTGTGGGACAAGGATTCCGTATCGAAGTGATGGATACCCAGAAACAGGGAGATCAAATTTTACATATCGGTCATTTCACCGAAGGGAATAAAATTACCGATTCCACTGTCGAAGTGAATGTGACGGGCCGTGTGCGTTTGTCCACAGCACGTAATCACACGGCCACGCATTTGCTCCACAAAGCGTTGAAGGAAGTTTTGGGAAATCATGTGAATCAGTCCGGCTCGCTGGTTTCACCGGAGCGGCTGAGATTCGATTTTACCCATTTCGAAGCCATGACGGCCGAACAGATCGACGAGGTCGAACGGATCGTCAATTTTCATGTGCGGGCCGATCATCCGGTAGAAAAATATACTGCTTCTTTAGAAGAAGCCAAATCCCAGGGAGCCACGGCTCTTTTCGGAGAGAAATACGGGGAAGAGGTCCGCGTCATCAAGATCGATGAGTATTCCATGGAACTTTGCGGGGGCACGCATCTGGACCGAACCGGCCAGATTGGTTATTTTTGCATCACGAGTGAAGAAGGCATTGCGGCCGGCGTGCGGAGAATCGAAGCGGTGACCGGTGAAGCGGCCGATCAGATGATCCGGGATGAGAAAGCCGCATTGAAGAAGATTGTACATCTGCTTCGCTGCCGGGAAGACGAAATCGAAAACCGCATTGAAAAGTTGATCGAAGAAAGAAAGATGTTGGAAAAGAAAATCAAGGAAGCTCAAAGATCCTCTGCAGCCGGGGATATGGATGACATATTGAACAAGGCAGTCCGCGTGGGTGATATTCAAATTGTGGTTTCTAAAATCGAAGCGGGAAGTGTCGAAGAGTTGAGAAATTTGGGAGATTATCTGAGAAACCGATTAAAATCCGGTGTGGGTGTTTTAGGCACCGAAATGGACGGCAAGGTGCAGCTGCTCTGTGTGGTGTCGGATGATCTCATCCAATCCAAAAATTTTAAAGCAGGGGAAATAGTCAAAAAAGTCGCACAAATTGTAGACGGCAGCGGCGGCGGGAAACCACATTTGGCACTGGCCGGTGGGAAGGATATTAAGAAGTTGGATCAAGCGTTAAAACAGACGCCGGATATAATCAAAGAAATGATGGAATGAGTGATCCATGGACACATATAAAAAATTGTTGGCATTGAGAAAGCAAAGGGGGGCTGGCTATCTCGTTCTCATCGATCCGGACAAGCAATCTCTCGAAGAGGTCGTCTCTTTTGCCAAGCATTGTGAAGACAGCGGCACGGATGGTTTCCTGATCGGTGGGAGTCTTCTTTTTTCGAATCATTTCGATGAACTGATTCATGCTGTCAAACAGGCAGTTTCCATCCCGGTGATTCTTTTCCCGGGGAATGGGCAGCAGCTTTCTCCCTATGCCGATGCGATCCTTTTTCTGAGTCTGATCAGCGGCCGGAACGCACACTATCTTATCGGTGAACAGGTGCTCTCGGCCCCCAAAATCAAAGCCCTGAATCTCGAACCCATATCTACCGGGTATATACTCGTCGAATCCGGGAAGACCACGGCGGCCGAGTTTATGAGCCATACCAAGCCAATACCGGCAGAAAAACCAGAGATTGCGGTTGCCCATGCACTGGCGGCCGAGTACCTTGGCATGAAATTCGTTTATCTAGAAGCCGGCAGCGGCGCCGAACGCTCCGTTCCCGAAGCGATGGTTCATGCCGTATCGCATTCCGTATCTGTTCCTATTATCGTCGGCGGCGGAATACGAAGTCCGGAAGAGGCCCGGGGAAAAGTCAAAGCGGGCGCTTCGTTTATCGTCACCGGCAATGTTCTCGAAAAAAAGAAAAACACACATTTGATTAAGGATTTTGCAAAAGCGATTCATGAGGGTTAAACATCCATTGAGGCAGAGATGATTGACATCCACGCGCATGTACTTCCTCATGTCGATGACGGGCCCCGGAGCTGGGAAGAATCCCTGTCCATGCTGCAAAGTGGTGCTAAAGATGGAATTCGCGGCGTAGTGTGTACATCTCATATCCTGGATCGCTTAGACAATCAGGTAGAAGCGGATTTTATCGAGAAATTCAAAGAACTTCGGAGAAGAGTAGCAAAGGCGCCTTTCAAGATTTCGCTCTGGCTCGGATCCGAAATCTACTGTGGCACCAGATTGAGGCCGGATTCCAAAATCACCACGTTGAATAACAATGGGAAATATATCCTCATCGAACTGCCATTGAATGAGATTCCCAAAGAGGCGGAGAATATTTTTTTCCAGCTTTCTCTCGAAGGAAAGGTTCCTATCCTGGCTCATCCGGAGCGAAACAGCCTGATTTTACAGAGACCGAAAATTGCTTTTGAATTTGTGCACCGTGGTATCCTCATACAGATAAATGCTGGCAGTCTGACCGGCCTGTTCGGGAAAAGGGTGAAACAAATCGCTTTTGAGATGATGGACCACCAGTTGGTTCATTTTGTTGCATCGGATTGCCACGATGAAAGAAACCGGCCTCTTCAATTGAGCGGTACGTATAAACTGGTCTGCAAACAGTGGGGAAACGAGACAGCAGACCGGCTTTTCAAGAGCAATCCCTACAAAGCTGTTATTGGAGAGAAAATCGTTCCGCCGATTCCTCTGCCGATTGAGAAAACCAGAATGAAGAGATTGCGAAGGTCTCTTTTTAAAATTTTTAATTCGAGGTAAATGTGCATGACCGATAAATTATCCACAATCCGAAACCATCTTGCAGCGAGTGCGGAAGTCATTAAAAAAACAGTGGATTCCTGTACAGGGGATATTCTCAAAATCACGGAGCGGATCATCTATGTACTCCGGAACGGAAAGAAGGTACTGCTCTGCGGCAACGGTGGAAGCGCTGCCGATGCTCAGCATATCGCAGCGGAACTGGTATGTCGGTTTCAAACGAACCGGCGGGCGTTACCGGCCATTGCGTTGACCACGGACACTTCCATTTTGACTGCTGTGGGCAATGATTTCGGATTCGAAACTTTGTTTTCGCGTCAGGTGGAAGCACTCGGCAAGGAAGGGGACATTTTAATTGGGTTGAGTACCAGCGGATCTTCAAAGAATGTGGCACTTGCCATGCACCGGGCTAAACAGATGGGATTGATCACCATCGCTTTCATCGGACAAAATCCTGGATACGTTTCTGAATCCGCCGATCTCGTTCTTCGTATTCCTTCGGAAATCACGGCCCGGATTCAGGAAGGGCATGCGACCGTCGGTCACATTATCTGTGATCTTGTGGAAAAGGATCTGTTTGAAAAAGAAAACGGGGGATAATTTTTCTATTGCGAATCTCATTTCTTCGAGCAAAAAACAACCCACTATTTTATTTTAATTGGACATAGATGCTGAGTTTTTTGAATACAGTCGTTTTATTCGGTCTGATCGGAGTCGGACTTCCCGTTCTCATTCATCTTTTTGCCCGCCAGAAAATCAGGAAAATTCTATTCAGCACCACGACGTTTATCAAACAGGTGCATACCGTTCGTTTGAAACGGATCAGGCTTCGTCAGCTTCTCCTGCTGATTTTAAGATGTCTTGCAATTTTTTTCCTGATAATGGGTTTTGCCAGACCGACGATTCGTTCCCATGCCATCTCCGGTTCTGGGACAGGATCGAGCTCGATGGTACTGATTGTAGATCGTTCTTTGAGTACAGCGAGACAGGGACTTGTCGAGCAGGAAAATCAATGGGTCAAGAACATTCTCGAATTTATGAAAGACGGCGACGAGGTTGCGGTGGTTCCGACGGTCAATCCCGAAGAAAAAGAATCCGGATTTGCACACGATCCGCAAGCCATTCTCAGACAGATTGAAGGGAAGCGAACCAATTTTCTCAAAGGAAAGATCGACGAGAGTCTGAAAAAAAGTTCTTTGCTTCTGTCTCAATCCAAAAACCTCAATAAAGAAATCTATTTGATCTCTGACTTGCAGGCCAGCGAATTTATCACCCGTCCGGATTCAGCTTTTTATAAAAACTGGAATGATCCGCTTTTTGTTCTTCCAATCGAAGGAGAATTGAATAATCTTGCCGTCGGACAGGTGGGCATCGAGAATCAAATTCTGCAACCACAGATGCCGGTCCGGATTTTTGCCGAGATTGCCAATTACGGAAATCAGAAAATACAGAATTGTCTGGTTCGGGCATTCATTGAAGATCAGGTGATGGCACAGAAGGCGATCGATTTAGAAGCCGGACAGAAACAACGTGTCATTTTCCCGCTCAGGATCGCTCAAACAGGGTGGGTCCGGTGCCGGATTCAAATCGATGAAGACAATTTCCCACAGGACAATGAAGGATTTTTAGTTTTCCGCATTCCCGAAACCATCCGGGTTCTGCTTTTAGGCAAGAACAGGGAAGCCATCCGCCCACTGGAGCTTGCTCTCCGTCCACAAAAAGAAAACTCCGGAATTTTTCAAATGGAACGGGCTTTTTACGGAGAACACTGGATCGACAAAATCGGCAAGGTCGATGTGATTCTGATTTCGAATTACCCTGCTTTTCAACCGGATGAATCCCAACGGCTGAGACAGTTTGTCGAATCCGGAGGCGGTATTTTCCTGATTCCGGGAAGCGATATCGATATTGACAATTACAACCGGTTCTGTCTGAAGCCGTGGGCCGGGATTGAGTTTGGTGCGGTGATGGGAAATCCTGCCGGATCGCAGGGGTACTATTCCTTGCGGTCGTTGGACAGCAACCATCCGGTATTCGAAGGTGTTTTTCAGTCGGAGAGTGTAAAGTTTCAGCCCCTCCGGTTTTACCGCGTTCTTGATGTGATTGGCAAGATGCCCGAATCCGTTTTGTCTCTGCAAAACAAGATCTGTCTGTTGGGAGAAATCCCCACGGGTAAAGGAAAGCTGTTTCTGTTTACAAGCAGTCTCGATCCACAATGGTCAGACATGGTTTATTCTTCACTATTTGCTCCTCTGATCTACAGAAGCGTGTTCTATCTTTCTCAGGGTATGGAAGACAGAAAAACGATCCTTACGGGTCAAACGGTTGCCGTGGCAGTCGATACAGAGAGTGTTGCATCAAAATACCGAATTGAAATTCCTGACGGAAGCGAAATAAAAATTCTTCCCGAAATAAAGCGAGACCGGTTCGTCCTCCATTTTTCGGATACTTTCCTGACCGGATTTTATCGTTTCTATGAGGACGAAAAATTGATTGGCATCAAAGCGGTGAATATCGATCCCGAAGAATCGGATTTCCGTGTGATGGACGAGAAAGCGCTTCACTCTTATTTCGGACCTATTGATTTCCAGATCGTACCTAAAAATGATCGCTTGGCCGAACAAATCTCGGCAGTTCGATGGGGAAGAGAATTGTGGAAACAAATGTTGCTATTTGGGTTGCTCGTTTTGGTTATAGAAATGCTGATGATGCGGGAGAACCGGTTTCAGAACAATCCACAGAAAACAGAATCGTAGAAAAAAAGGATAGGCGTATTTTCCAAATCGACAAGCCGCAGGAAAAAGAAAAAGCGATTTTGGTAGGAATGACTCTGCCGGGAATGCCCCGTGCCCGCACGCTGGAAAGTCTCGATGAATTGGTTTTGCTTGCAGAGACCGCCGGTGCGGAAGTTGTGAACCGGGTCATTCAGGACAAACGGGCCATTTCTCCGGCTACTTTGATCGGGAGGGGAAAAGTTCACGAGATTGCACAAAAGGTCTTACAATTCAATGCCCGTGTGATTATTTTCGATGAAGACCTCACACCCGTGCAGGTTAAAAATCTTGAAAATGAATTCGAAAGAAAAGTGATTGACCGCAGCGGGTTGATTCTTGATATTTTTGCCCGGAGAGCCCGTACGCGGGAAGCGCAGACTCAGGTCGAGCTGGCCCAGCTTGAATATTATCTGCCAAGACTGACCCGGCAATGGGGACATCTTTCGAGGCAGGAGGGCGGCATCGGAACACGGGGGCCTGGAGAAACACAGCTCGAATCGGACCGCCGTCTGGTGCGGAAGCGGATCGACCGGTTGAAATTGGATCTAAAAAAGATCGAGCAGCAGAGAAGTGTGCGTCGCAAATACCGTTGGGATTATCAGAAAATCGCTCTTGTCGGCTATACCAATGCCGGTAAATCCAGCCTGCTCAATGCGTTGTCCGACGCGGAGGTTCTGGTCGAGGATCAACTTTTTGCCACGCTGGATACGACGATTCGATCTTTTTCGATTCCCGATTATCAAAAATTGCTGCTGATCGATACAGTGGGGTTCATCCGCAAACTGCCACATCATCTGATCGCTTCGTTTCGCAGCACTCTTGAGGAAACGATTGAGGCGGATCTACTTCTGCATGTTATCGATATCAGCCATCCCCATTTTGAGGAGCAGATTGGTTCCGTGCAGGGAGTCCTCCGGGATCTGGGAATTCAGGACAAACCCGTTATTCACGTATTCAATAAAATCGATTTGCTCGATCAGAGGAATCATTTCTCATCTCTCAAACAGCGTTTTCAGAAAGCCGTGTTTACTTCGGCAACCCGGGGGATTGGATTTGGTGAACTCCGGAGAGAAATCGCCCAATTTTTAAAAGACCATGAAGTGGTTGGCGAAATTCGAATTCCGGTTCATGAAACCAGGATTTTGGCTGAAATTTATGATCTGGCCCGTGTGTTGGAAAAGACATACGAGGGAGATAAGGCCGTGATTCGTTTCCAGGCTACACCGCAGCACGCATCGAGAATTCAATCTCTGGTAAAAAATATTCGTCAGGGAATTTAGTTATTATTTTTCTGATAAAAAAAGAATCATCTTCTCTTTTAATACGTAATTAAAAACAGATTCTATCGATCGATTATCAAAGGATCGATCATTCAAGGAGGTTATTATGCAAAAGAAAACAGTGTGGCAGACTGTTTACATGTTCATTCACATTTTTATTTTTCTCGGATTGTTCTTCCAAATTTCTGTCGAAGCAAATGACAGGATCAGTTTGAAACATCATTCCCGAATGGATCGGGAAGATTGGGAGAGCGAATGGGAAGATGAATGGGACGAAGAGTGGGCCGAGGACAAAGTGCCTTCTAGTTTTATGTTTCGATACAACCGGGTCGAGGGCATTTTTTTGGGGGCAAGTGTGAGTAAGGAAAGTATCCGCAAAAAAAATATTTCCATCCCTCTGCCCTACGGATTCACAGGATACAGTTTCGGGCAAAAAGAGGTCGAGTATCAACTCGGTCTCGAAAAAGGAACTTTTGGAAAAAACCGGTTGACGATTGGAGGCGAGTTCCATCACATGATCGATACACAGGATCGATGGTTCATCCCGGATATGGAGAATTCTTTAGCCGCTTTTTTCTTGAAAGAAGATTTTCACGATTTCTATTTTAGAGAGGGCTACAGTTTTTATCTGGATCAGTCCATTGGTGATCCTCTGAAAATGCATGTCGCGTATCACTACGAAGATTATGATTCCCTTGAAAAGAAAGTTAGCTGGTCTTTATTCGGCAGAAAAAAACACTTTCGTGAAAATCCATCTATGTCGGCTCTTAATATGCGGAGTTTGAAAGTACGGTGTATTTTCGATTCCAGAAACAGCGTGAAACGCACCAAGCGGGGATGGTATGTTCAGCTTGAGGGCGAATACGCGGGCAGAGGGTTCGGAGGCGAGGTGGATTTTGATCGGCTACTGACCGACGTCAGAAGATACCAGCCTTTGGGAGGTGGAAGCGGGATTGATATCCGCATTCGTTTGGGTTCCATTCACAGGGATGTGCTCTGGCAGAAGAGTTTTCAATTGGGTGGAATCGGTACCTTGAGGGGATTCCCGTATAAATCATTCCCTCTCGGTTCCAAACAGATCGGCGGGAACCGGATGTTTTTAACCCAGATCGAATATCGACTGGGTCAGGAGGAATTTTACGATGTCATGGATCTGGGAATTCTTGAAAATTTCAATTTTATTATGTTTACCGATCTCGGATGGGTCGATTGTGTCGATCCGGGTCTGGGACTGTTCGACGGGTTTGGACAGTTGTCCTTTTCAAATCTTAAAAATGATGTGGGTGTGGCTTTGACCGACCGGAATAACAACATTCGTTTTGAAATTGCGAGACGCACGGATACCGGACATAAACCTTTTGTCTTTTATTTCCGTATAAATAGAACCTTCTGAAATGAATATCTAATAATCATTGAGCAATGAACATTTAACATTGAACAATGAGCAAAAGAAGAAATGCCAGAGATTCGGTAATACGTTAAACGTATCTTTTTGAAAAAGAGGGATCGATGAAAAAATATTTACTTTTTCTGATCTGGTTACAGATAATCATGAGCCAGGTGCTTTTAGCAAAAGAGCACGTTTTTATAGAAATGAGAGAAGAGTCGTTCAGGGCTTCTCCCGAAGATCCGCTGGAGGTTTTTATCGATGTGGATGCCGGAGAAATTTCGGTTGCGAAAAGTCAAAGTGTGAGAGAGGGGAAGGTTCTTTTTCGTTTCGACAAGGAGATGTTCAGGGCGAGATACCATTTTTTTGAGGATAAAAATCGTCTTAGAATTTCACTGGATAAACGAGACTGGAAAAAATGGTCGGTTAAAAAGGACGAAGACAATAAAACCGTTGCCAAGGTGGAAGTGTTGCTGCCGTCCGGGGTGGATATTTATTTAGACACCAAAATCAAGGCGGGCGAGACGATCATGCAACTGGGCGGCCTTCGCTTGAAAGAATTCAGTTTCAATAATTGGGCCGGGGAAGTCAAACTTCAATTTCAGGAACCCAATCCCATTGTTATGGAATTTTTGGATATACATAACAAGGTCGGAGAAATAAATGTGCTCGATTTGGGAAATGCCAGGTTCGAAAAAGCGGAAATCGACGGAGGCATCGGCGAGTTAAAAGTCTATTTTCACGGTGCCATACTGGACGAGAGCATGGCGAGACTTGATCTCGATATCGGTGAGGCAGAGGTGTTTTTGCCTTCGGATATCGGCATCCGTATGTTTATAGGGGGTGCACTGGGATTTCTTTCTGTCAAAGATATTGACCCCTCGTTTTACCGGCGTGGACGGTACTATATCACTGAAGATTTTAAAAGCCAGAAAAAGAAATTCTCTCTTCGTATCACACCCGGACTGGGCGAATTGAAAGTTGAAAGAGAATAGATTTTTTTAGCGAAAGGAGAATTTAATGGAGAAACCGAGAGAGACGTTTATCTGGGGAATCGTGTTGGTTGTGATCGGAACAGTTTTTCTGATCGGCAATCTCAGCCGTATCGGGATGGATATTCTTTGGCCCCTATTTCCGTTGATCGGGGGGCTCACTTTCTGTGTTGGCTATTTTTACAACCGGAAAAATGTCGGGCTTCTTATGCCCGGGTCTATCCTCGTGGTGATCAGTCTTCTTTTCTTTTATTGCACGATTGACGGATGGGTTCACATGGTCAACCTTTGGCCGGTATTTATCATCGCACCGGCAGTTGGATTCGTTGCCCTTTATTTCGGAGGGACGAAAGATTCGGATCTGCTTATCCCCGCGGGAATATTGACCGGTCTCGGAATTATTTTTCTTTTTGTTAGTTATGATCTGGGCGAGTATTGGCCGATCCTTTTGATTCTGATCGGTATTGTGATGATCGTGCTGCATTTGTTGAATAAAAGGAAAGATTAACTTTCAGAATAAAATCAATTGTTGGTTCGGATGAGGAGTGAGAAACAAATTTATTTGATCATTCCATGATGTTTTGGAATAAATGAAAACCATTGATTTATCCGAATAAATATAATGGGTTTAAGAGAGAATAAAATCAACATTATTGGTTAAAATCTGATTTCATCTTTTTCCAGATTTGTTCTGCCATTTCTGTATTTCCGGACATGACATTAAAAGTACCCAAGAGAAGGTTGGCCTGCATATTTTTTGAATCAAGTTCGACGGCAGCAGAGGCAATCCTGACAATGTCTTCTTTTGCTTGCTGCTTGGAAAGGGTCTGGTTCAGGCAGATCAGTTTCTGCCAGCATAGTGCAGCATAGTAATTTGAATTGTAAGGATAATTCACACGTATTTCAGATTCATTCGAATCCACAAATTTTTCCAAAGACTGGAGATGCTGAGGCGAAATTTCTTCGAGCAGATTCATCTGAAGAATTTGGGAAACGGCTGCTTTGGCAATAATCTGATTGGCAACTAAATTGGGGTGAATTGAATCGATAAAATAATTGTATCCGATTTCTTCTGAATTCAGTGATGAAAAAACAGATAATAGATCGACCAAAGGGATCTTTCGCGTTTTGGATAATGATTTTAAAATCCGATTTGTATCGTCGTAGAAATCAAAAAGCAGACGGGCGTCTCTGTTATAATAAAAATTTCTTACGCGTCCGAGGAAGAGAAGTGGAATTTGTTTTTTTTGACATTGATCAATCATGTGATTCATATTTAAACGAAAGATTCTTTTAAATTTGGGATGCCATTGATCTGCACGGTTTAATTGATCCAGAAAGGGTTGCACGCTATCCTGATGTCGAATATCCGATGTATCCAGTTTCGATACCCATGAGCCACCATATTGATGATCCAGAATGCTGCGTATGGAATGTACACGTTCAATTTGGGGTGTAAAGATTTCTGGATCAAACACGTCGGGCTTTAATATTTGGTCTAATGCTTCCTCTCCGAATGAGGTGATGCGTTTTTTGATCAACAATTGAAATAGCCGTCTGAACAGATAGCTGTGATCCATTATGGATTTTATTTTTTTCAGTCGAGTTCTGATTTCAATATTGATCTCATTTCTGTGAAAACGGTCATCCCTTGCTTCGTTGTTGCCCAGAAAAAGAATAATGAGATCCGGATCGTATCCGACAATTTCATCAAAGATATTTTTTACACGACAGGATCCGAATCCCTTGCGGGCGCAATTGATAATCTCAAATTTCTGTTCAGGGTAATAGGCTTTTAGCCTTTTTTGCATCCAGTATGCGAAAGATCCGCTGGCTCCAAATGCCTCTCCGTATGCGACAGATCCTCCCAAGACAAAAACACGGAACGTGCTGTCAGATTTGATCACAGGGAAGGTGTTGAATTGAATGTCTTTTTCTGGATTGGTTTGATAAAAATATTGATCATCGATTTTGACTTTTTTAAAATAATGAGGAGTGCCGTAAAAACCGAAAAAATAGGCTTCGTCTTGAAGCGAAGGAAATTTTATCAACCGCAAAAGTCCTTCTACGATGCACAGCGCAATAAACAGTGACAGGCCGATCATCAATATTTTTTTAATAGATAAATGCATGAAAAACCTATCTTAAAATTGAAAATAAATAAATTGGAGGGAGTAATCATAATAACCCAGCATAATCACGCCAGTGACCAATAAAAAGCACGAGGCCCATCTCAACATCAGTGGCTGTGAACGTATGATATTCGAAAGGGTATTTTGCCTTTCTGCAAAATGGACGATCAGCAATGCGGTTACTGCCAACAGTGCCGTGTACCATTGCGCTCGATCCAGACCCAAATGTGGAAGATTGATGCGGAATGAACTGAAAAGATGTTTTAGTATGTACAATGCATCGGACAAACTGTTGGCTCTGAAAAATATCCATCCGAGCAGAACCAAGTGAAAGGTTACGATCACATCGAATATTTTTTTAATATCGGGATAGCGGTCAAGGAGGAACAAAGATGATAATTTCTGACGTATCGTTCGTGTGAGAGTTGAAAATAACATGTAAAAACCGTGCAAGCCTCCCCATATGAGAAAGGTCCAGTTGGCGCCATGCCACATCCCGCTCAAGAGAAAGACAATCATGATATTGGCATACCATCGCCATTTTTTTACACGATTCCCTCCCAACGAGATATACAGATAGTCTCTAAACCATGAGGAAAGGGAAATATGCCAGCGTTTCCAGAATTCAGAGATCGATTTTGAAAAATAGGGCCGGTCGAAGTTTTTCATCAAATCGAACCCCATGATTTTTGCCGAACCGATAGCTATATCGGAATACCCCGAAAAATCACAATAGATTTGGAGAGCAAAGCAGTAAGATGCGATCAGAAATGACAGTCCGGAATACTCCGGTACATTGTTGTATACATGATTGACAACCACGGCAAGACGGTCGGCAATGACTATTTTCTTGAAAAATCCCCATACCATTAAGATAAATCCATCCACTAATCGTTGATAGTTAAAGGCGTGCTTTTCATAAAACTGAGGAAGTAGACGAGTAGACCGTTCAATGGGTCCCGCGACCAATTGCGGGAAAAATGCGACATAAAGGGCAAAAATCCCAAGATGTCTTTCAGCTTTCCGCTGACCTCGGTACACATCGATGGAATAGCTGAGAGTCTGGAAAGTATAAAAGGAGATGCCGACCGGAAGCAAAACCCGAAGGTTCGGGATGTGATAAACGATATTGAAATGTTGAAAGGCGTTCCGGAACGCGCCGTTGAAAAAATTGAAATATTTAAAAGTAAACAAAAGACCGAGATTGGCGGCCAGGCTCAAGAGCAGGTATTTGGTCCGTTTCGACCGAACCACGTTTTCCATCCGTATGCCCGCAAAATAATCAATCAGTGTGGATGTAATGATTAGAAAAATATATTCCATTTTCCAGCACATATAGAAATAATAACTGGCTGCCAAAAGGAAAATCCATCGTTGCCGCTGAGGGATGATAAAATAGAGAATGACCACGACAGGGAAGAAAATCAGAAAATGGATAGAATTGAATAGCATGGATTACCTGTCAAACATATTCAGGAACAACATAAATTGGGTTTCACTATCGTTGAGAATTTCATGAATCCTTTTATCGATTCATAAGTATTGCTTAAAATAATGGTAATTTAAGAAGAAATCAAGCAGAAATTCAGGGAGACGAATGATTTTTCTCTGAAATCAATCAGGGGATTCAGTCACCCCGGATGTATGGCCGGGGCGACTTTTTGTTTTCGAATCAATTGGTTTTTTTGTAAATAAAACGTGCGGTCATTTTGGCGATGAGCATCAAAATCAGGATGATCAGATAATCCCACCGAATCTCATTCGCTGTCAGAAATCTGACCTGAAACCAGATGAACATGGCCACACAACCGACGATCAGTGCCCAGCGGGATGCTCTGTAACGGTGCATTATATCACGTTCATCCATGGATTTTGTCCCCACGATATGATTTTTTCAGAAGAACAAGTCCTTTGATGTTGAAAATGGACGAAAGGACAAGGATCGAGATGGAGAGACCAAAAAAGAACCCTTCGGTAAAATTCAGCCAGGAGTCATTTGTGATCAGCATGTTGAGAATACGGCTCGTCGAGATGAGCAATCCAAGTACACTGAGGGTTAGAAAGAACTGCCCGATACCGAGAATCATTTTGTAATCGTCGCTTTTTAAATATTTTCTGAATATCATGATGAAACCTCCTGCGGATTGTTGTCCAAACAAAATGTCGTTGACCTTTGAAAGCTATTGTTCATCCCTGCTGTTCTGTGCTCGTTCGACCAGTTCGAAGAGGGCGTCTGTCGAGCATTGGAACAATTTGCGCAGCTTCAGTGCCAGGGGCAGGCTGGGGATGTACTTCCCCTGCTCAATGGAGATGATGCTCTGCCGCGACACGCCGACGCGTCTGGCCAGTTCTTCCTGCGTGATGCCCAGCCGTTTTCGATGTTCTTTGACACGATTGATCAGCTTTTCTTTCACTACGGTCGATCCTATTGTAAAGCATGCTTGACATTAATATACAAAATTATTTTAAGATGTCAAGTATGTTTTACATTTTTTGGAAATTTTTTAGGGTTGGAGAAGAAAGGACACCCCTTTCCCTCAGCAGAGCTGAGGATTTCCCCTCAAGGGGAAAAGACACTCCTCTATCCCGGCTTAAGAATCGCCGGGACAGGCCTAAAGGGGAGATGTAAAAACGAAAATGAGAAAATCCTGGTCGAGCAGAATGGATCTGTGGTTTCATATAAAATTTGGATATCTATTACATCAATATGGATAAATATTCAGGACAGTAGTTTGATCCGCGTAAAAATATAATCGAGATGATCCTGCTCGAGGATCATCCGATAAAAGGGGGTCTGGCCGAGGCGTTCGGGTTTGTGTTCGTAATGGTCGTAATACTTTTTTCTGCGCCTTTTATCGAACCAGTGCACGAGCAAAATCTCATCTCCTATGATTTCTATAGCGGTGATGCCGCGTTTCCCGATGCCGCATCCCGAGTTAAAAGTACAGGGAATCGCGAGTGTGCTGTCATAGAGGCTGCTTCGCATTCCGGTTTTCCATTCTTTTTTGGAGGTTCGTTTGAGTTCCTCTTTATAAATGATAATATCCTTTTCGATTACTTTTTTTTCTTTTTGACCGGCTTCACTGTACTGGCGGCAGAGTTGTTCGATTTTAAATTTCAGAAAATCGATTTTCGACAGGGATTCGAACAGAGGGCGGTGCGTATGCCCGATGATGGATATGATCTTGTTCCGATTGGAAAACTGATAGACCCGCTTTTCGATTCGATACCGTTTTTCACTGTCGTATGCTGGGGACCGGTTTCTAATGTGCAGTGGGTTCATGAGATATTTCAGCATGAATTCGGCAACGGCATTATAATTTTCATAAAAAGGTGAGGCCTGATGGCCGTGAAAGATCAGGATAGAATGACCTTTGTAACTGAATTGAAGAGCCGGGTGAAGATGAAATTCTCTTTCGGTTTCCGGCAATAGAAGCAGGTTGTAATCGTGATTTCCGATGATTTTGTAAAACCGGTTTTTTCTATCGAATTCGTGGAAAAGATCGTAAACTGGCTGCCAGTATGTGTGGATTTGTTTCAGGGAGAAACGCTGGAGTTCTTCGATGTCGCCGTTCAGGATCATTTCATAATCATGATCGAGATAATAATCCTTCAGCATGGTTCTAAACAGGGAGCCGTTCTTTAAAAAATCGTCCCGGCCCTTGCCGTTGCCCATATGCAAATCGCTAAGGATGACGATGCGCGATTTTTTCGGAAGTTTTCGGACAGGCGTCCATTCGAAAAGCCGGTTTAAATTTTTTTCGATCGATTTTTCACTCATACTGTATCCGATTCTGCTTCGGGGTCATTATTCAATATCAAATCTGTTCCTAATGTTATCCACGATATACGTCTTGGATATCATGGATGTATCTTTTCATCTCTGTTTTCGTAGACTATCAAAATATAAGGGGAAGCAGAAAAATAGTCAATTATAAATTTGCCCAAAAATTTTCTTGACATTTTTAAATATTTTAAGCAATATAAAAGTTCAATTTTACAAATGGATGAAATTATGAATAATATTGTGTCAGGAAGGCTAAAATGAAGCTAAAAAATCCTTTCAGCATACGACTGCACAAGGCATTAATTATTTTCTTTCTCAATGCCGTGAAAAAAAGTCTCAACAATCCCGGTCAGGCAATTCAGTTTTTTAAAACCGTGCGGTGTTTTTATCAATCGGCCCGTCGGAGAGCCATGTGGGAAAAAGAGGGGATACAAGTTCCGGCGATTATTATCTACAGCATTACACAGAGGTGCAATCTTAATTGCAAAGGTTGCTATGCCCAGGCGTTGCACCCGAATCCAGATGGAGAAATGAGCAGAGAAGAAGTTGAAAAATTCATCCAGGAGGCCAGTGATCTGGGTGTTTCCTTTTTTGTGGTGGCCGGAGGAGAACCGTTCATTCGCGAAAATTTCCTCGATATTACCGAGGCCCATCCGGAAATCATTTTTCTGGTTTTTACCAATGGCATGCTGATCAACGATCAAACAATTCAAAGGCTGAAACGGCAAAGGAATGTCGTCCCGCTCATCAGTATCGAGGGATACCGAGAAGAAACCGATGAAAGACGGGGAAAAGGAGTCTATCAGTCCATTCTTGATCTCTCTAAAAAACTTCGTGAAAACCGTATTTTCTTTGGAACATCGGTGACCCTGACGAGAAAAACATTTCCGCTATTGACGGGCCCTGACTTTGTCCGGAAACATGTCGAAGTAGGAAGCCAATTTTTTCTTTATATCGAATATACAGCTATTCAGGAAGGGACCGGGGACTGGATTATCACACTCGAACAAAGAAGCCAGTTGATGTCTCTCATGAAAAGTTATCAGGCCAGATGGCCGGCGCTTTTTATGGCGGTTCCGGGAGGAGAGGCGGAAGTCGGAGGGTGCCTGGCCGCAGGCCGGGGTTTCGTTCACGTCAATGCGAACGGAAATCTGGAACCCTGTCCGTTCGCGCCTTTTTCGGACCGCAATGTCCGGGAGATCGGGCTCAAGGAAGCGCTCCAGTCCGATTTGCTTTCGACAATCCGTCAATATCCCGAAGAGTTGATACCAGCAGAAGGCGGCTGCGTTCTCTGGAAGAAACGGGAATGGGTGAAATCTTTGATGGAGAGGAAGGTGTAAAGACGGAGAACGGAAACCGGAAAATGGAGACCGGGGACCGAAGAAAGGGAAATAGAGAAGGGGTAATGGGAGAGGATGCTCGATGCTAAATGATTTTATCTGTTAGATCTTATTCATTGAACATCGAGCACTTAACACTTCACATTGAGCAACTATAATTTTAAGTGTTTGATGCTCAATCCTCAATGTTCAATGAAACATGATTATACATTATTGGAATTCACCCTTCAGAGTTTCATCGAATGGGAGGTAAAGTCTGAATGCTAAAATCTAAGGGCTCAATATGAGAGTCATTCAATCGTGTGGTTCCAGATCGTGGGGCGGTCTTGAAATGCAAACACTTAAAACGGCTATCGGGCTGAAAGAGCGGGGTCTGGACGTGATTCTGTTTTGTGCAAAAGGTTCGCGGCTGGAAAGTGAAGGTATCAAAAATCATCTTGTAGTTCGTCCCGTTTTTGATGCTGAGGGGAAAACGTTTCCGTCAATAAAAAAAACCAAGGCATTCTTGAAAAATTTTCCCGTGGATGTGATTCATACCCATTTGTCCCACGACTTGCAGATGCTCGTTCCCGCCATGCAAATGACTAAGTCGAAAGCTCGACTTTTTCTTACCAAGCGTATGGCCAGCGGTGTGAAGAAAAAAGATCTGCTTCATCGCTATCTTTATCATCGACTCGAACGGATATTTGCTATTTCGAGTTATATCCGGCAGAGTGTGCTGAATACTTGTCCGGTTCCTGAAGAAAAGGTCGAGTTGCTTCATAATGGAATCGATTTAAATCTCTTCGATCCAAAAATGTACGATCGGGAAACCATTCGTAAAGAAATCGGATTGGATGCAGAAAGCATTGTTATCGGTATGGCAGGCCGTTTTTCTCCGGGCAAAGGACATCGGGAGTTTTTTCTGGCTGCGAAGATGATTATGGAGAATATCAAACAACAGGTTCAGTTTCTTGTGGTTGGTGGTCCGAGTTATGGAGAAGAAGAATATTATCGGCAGATTGTAAATCTGGCAAAAAAAATTATCAATAATCAAAGTCTTGTGCTTACCGGATTTCGTTCGGATATGGTAAGAATGATGAAGGCAATGGATGTTTTGGCTTTTCCGTCCCGCGAAGAATCGCTGGGAAATATTATTCTCGAATCGATGGCCATGGGAGTACCGGTGGTGGCTTGCCGGAGTGGGGGGGTTCCGGATATCATTCTTGACGGTGAAACCGGATTTCTTGTTCTACCAGGACATGTTGAACCACTGGCCGAGAAATTGATGCAGTACATACAAAGTGCGGAATTAAGAAAGCGACACGGAACAGCAGGCAGAAAGCGGATCAAGACAAAATTTAATTTTAAAACTTATCTCGATACACTGATTAGGTACTATTCTCTATAACTATTTTCGAATATGTTTTCTTCTTTATTGGAAAGTTTGGTTTCAATCCCCCCAAAAAATCTCCGATTGTTTTTTTCCCTTGCTTAAGAAGAAATCATTCATTATAATTAAATAAAGAAGAGACCGGAACAGTACAACCGATTTTTTAGGTAGACAGAGCCATTGGACAAACATTTCTTGCTTTAGTTATTTTGACTTTTTTATTTTATCCACATACGATCTTTTTAATCGGTTCTTAAATTGTATTTATCAATAAATATTCTGACAATATATGTTTATAGACGTATAATAGTCATATTACCAATGAACCGAATCTGAAAAACTGCTTTTCGTGGTTCCTCTCAATACAAAGATGGATTGAGAATCGTAAAATAACAGCAACAATTGAACAGACAATGATTGATTCAAATTATCCAATTTGTGTATCCGATTAATTCCTACGGCTGACCACACGAATCATTAAACGGAGCTTGATAAATGAAGGATGAAAAAAGGACAAAACAGGAACTCATTGGTGAATTGAAAAAATTACGAAAAGAAATCGATCATCTCAAGAATAATGAGAAAGAGAAAAAATTTTTAAAGAACACACTCATGGAATTTGGGGAGAGATACAAAGCATTTTATGACAGTAATACTTGCTGTTTGTTTGTTCACGATTTTGAGGGTCAACTCTTGGATGCGAATCAGGCTGCTCTGGATTTGATCGGTTATCGAAAGAACGAGATTAGTTCTCTTAAATTGGATGAGTATCAGCTGTCAAGGGCTCGGCGGGAAGTCGAGGAGATTGTCAAACATGGGTATCAAAAGGAATCTGCCGAGTTCAAAATTCGAAAAAAGAATGGTAAGTTTATCTGGATAAATGTTATAGGTTCTCTCATTTATAAGGAAGGGAAGCCGTACGCGATTCAAGGAATTGCCCAGGATATAACCGACAAGAAGAAGGTAAGCCTTGAACACCATCGCAGCCATGATATTCTGATGCGCATTATTGAAACAGGCCCTGCTGGTATTGTGATGATGAACCGCGAAGGGAAGATCACATTTGCCAATGCGAAGGCAGAGAAAGTATTGGGTATTTCAAAGTATCAAACCACCGACCAAAGCAATCATGATTTTCAATGGCGGGTTGCCGATTATAACGGGAATTCATTCATGGATAATGCACTGTTTTTTGAACGGGTGATTAAAACGGGGAAATCAATATACAATGTCATGCATGAAATTCGATCACCAGACAAAAATCTTGTTATACTTTCAGTGAATGCTATTCCGATCTTTGATGAGATGGGTAAAGTGGATGGTGTGGTGGCTACGATTGAAGATATGACCAAACAGAAACAGGTAGAGGAGAATTTGAGGGAAAGCCAGAAACATCTGGAAATGGCTTTGGAGAGCGGCAAAGCTGACAGCTGGGAAATGAATTTGATTACAGGGGATTTTTTCTATACGAAAAGATGGACGAGAATGCTGGGTTACGATTCTCACGAAATTGAACAGAAGCTCGATACGATTTCAAAACTCATTCATAAAGAAGATTCGCTGAATCATTATAAAAATCTAAAAGCCTATATCGATGGAAAAACAACGATTTATGAAACAGAGTATCGTGTTCGGAAAAAAAATGGGGAATGGCTGTGGGTTTTTTCGAGGGGCGAGGCTATCGAGTGGGACAGGATGGGAAAGCCTGTCCGTTTGCTCGGAACCACTTTTGATATTACGGAAATAAAAAAGGCGGAAGAGGCATTAAAACAGGAAAGAGACAAGGCCCAGCAGTATCTCGATGTCGCTGGCGTGATGTTGCTTTTAGTGGATAAAGATCAAAATGTTGTTTTAATCAATAAAAAGGGATGTGAACTGCTTGGATATACAGAGCAGGAAATCATCGGCAAAAACTGGTTTGATCATTTCATACCGAAGACAGATCAATCCAAAGTGAAAGAAAATTTTTATAAAATTCTCTCAGGGACTTTTGAGGCACCTGAATATTTTGAAAATCCGATTATCAGTAAAAACGGCGATAAGCGTATGATTGCCTGGCACAATACGGTTATCAAAGACAAATCAGGCAATATAGTTGGAACCTTGAGTTCAGGTGAAGATATTACAGAACGAAAAAGGGCTGAGAAAGCGCTGGCACAATCTGAAATGCAATATCGGACCACACTGGATGCCATGGCGGATGCGATTCATGTTGTGGATACGAAATTACGTTTTGTACTGATGAACTCCGTTCTGATTGAGTGGAATCGGGAATCGGGTCTGAATACTGATGTGATTGGGCGTCCCATGTTTGATGTTCTCACCTATATTCCAAAGAAGGTAAAAAATGAATACAAATCTGTGATTCAATCGGGAAAGACGATGATTACCGAAGAATCTTTTGTTATCGGAGATAGAAAATACATTACCGAGATGAAAAAGATACCGATCTTGGAAAATGAAAAAGTCACACATGTTTTGACTGTACTTCGGGATATTACGGATCAGAAGAAAACGGAAGAACAGATTAAAAAAAGCTTGCAGGAAAAGGAAATTCTTCTCAAGGAGATTCACCATCGTGTGAAGAACAATCTGCAAGTGATCATTAGTCTGCTTAATCTTCAGGCAGACAAGTTGAAGGATAAGGCTTCCATCGAAGCATTCAATGAAGCCAATAACCGAATTTATTCCATGGCTCTGGTTCATGAGCAGTTATATCAATCCGAAGATTTCGCAACGATTCATATTAAAGAATTTATTGAAACGATGATAGATAAGTTATATCATACCTATTCCGCAGTGAATCGTATTAATCTGGATTTGAAACTCGCAGACATCGGATTGGGAATTACAACAGCCATCCCCTGCGGCCTGATATTAAATGAACTGGTATCAAATGCTTTGAAACACGGATTTCCCGGTCAGAAAAAAGGGATGATTCGGATTTCTTTTCGATTGTTAAAAAATCAGCGTTGTAAATTGATTGTCGAGGATGATGGAATTGGAATTCCCGAGACATTGGATATAAAACGTACAAAGTCTCTGGGGATGCAGTTGGTAAATATACTTGTCGAACAGATTGATGGAAAAATAGTTCTGGATCGAAAACAGGGAACACGTTTCATACTCACATTCAAACCAAAAGATTAAATCTCGCATTCAATTCGATTTGGAGGTTAAGTTTCATCGGGGTGGTTTAAAAGGTTCTCTTTCAGGAGTTTTTGATAATGAAAGATGAGAAAGAAACCAAAAAACAACTTATAGAAGAACTCCAGGATATTCGAAGGCAGTTTTCCGAAATTCAAGTTTATCAGACAAAGATAAACTTGTCTCAAAAATCCAAAAATGAATATAACGAAATGTTGCATTTGTTCTTCAAATGCAGCAACGATATGGTATTTATTTATCAACTTGATGATGCTGGTTCCCCGGGAAAGTTTATCGAGGCAAACAATGTGGCCTGTGAAAAATTGGGCTACACGCATGACGAGTTATTGAATATGACTCCATTTGATATTGATTCGGCCATCACGCTGAATCCCTCCGTCAGAAAACAGGATCGTTTTTACGCCCGAAAAAGATTTTTATACGAAACAGAGCACATCACAAAAAATGGGAATCACATTCCGGTGGAAATCAATGCCAGAATATTCAAGCATCAGGGAAGATCTCTTGTTTTTACTATCGTACGTGATATTTCCGAAAGAAGAAGAACGGAAGTGGCTTTGAGGGAAAGTGAAGAAAAATACCGTTCGCTTGTTGAGTTTCATCAATGCCCCATATATCTGGTCGATAAGAATCTATACTATCTTTTTGCAAACAAAATGTATCGCAAAAGGATGGGAATACAAAAACAAAGTGATATTATTGGTAAAGCCTATTCCGATTTTCATTCAGCGAAAAATACACGGACATTTAAAAATAAGGTCAAAGAATTGGCCGAATCGGGTACGCCGCTTCATTATGAGTATCAGAGCGACCGGGATGGAAGAAAATTTTTAAGGACATTGAGTCCCGTCAAAAATCCCGTTACCGGGATGGTCTATGCAGCTACTGTCATTTCAATCGATATTACCGACCTGAAGAATACAGAGGAAGCGTTGAGGCAGAGCGAGACAAGATATCGTAGCTTTGTCGATCGGGCCAATGACGGGATTGTCATTATTTTCAAAGAACGCGTTGTCTATGCAAATGAACGGGCGGCAAAACTGCTTGGTTACAAAATTGAGGATGCATTAAATCAACCCATCGCCCGTTTTATCCCGCGTCCGTATCGACAAATGTTGATGGACCGTTATAGAAAACGCATACACGGAGAGCGTGTTCCATCAATTTATGAAACTGAACTTTTAAACGCAGACAGTAGTCATGTTCAGGTTGAGATCAATGCGGCGCTGATACCCTATGACGGTAATGTTGCCAGTATGCTTATTATTCGGGATATTACCGAGCGGAAAAAAATTGAAAAACAGATTCAGACATCGCTTCGGGAAAAGGAAATTTTACTTCAGGAAATCCATCACCGTGTAAAGAACAATTTTCAGGTGATCATGAGTTTAATGAATTTGCAGGCCGGTCAGACAAAAGATTCGGCAACACAGCAATTGTGCAGGGAGCATAATTTCCGCATTCGGTCGATGGCACTTGTTCATGAAAAACTCTATCAGTCGGAAGATTTCTCAACCATCAATTATAAAGAATATGTGGAAGATATGGTCCGGGAACTCTCCAGATCCTACAGAGTCTCCTACGACGTCAAATTGCATTTTGAAATTGGTGATGTCTCGCTCGGCCTTTCGATGGCAATTCCTTGCGGGTTGATTTTAAATGAATTGGTGTCGAACACTTTGAAATATGCATTCCCCGAAAATCGGAAAGGCAATATCCGGGTCATTTTTCACCTGAGAAAAGACCGCAAGTACGAACTGATTGTTCAAGATGATGGTGTAGGTCTTCCACCTGAACTTGATTTTGATAAAACCAGATCCATGGGGCTTTATCTCGTTAAACTTTTGACGAAACAGATCGGAGGTACGGTAAGACTGAATCGAAAGGAAGGAACCTCGTTTAAAATTGTTTTCCCGGAACATGTTTCTTAGTTTGGATAAATAAGAATATTCCCTAAAATCTCGATTATCTGCGGTTTCATTTCCGACCCACTATTGATCGTATTCTTAGTTTCATTTTTGTCCAAAATCTTCACCCTTTTTCTTCTTGATTAAATGACACGGATTCTTTATCTTTTTAGCTGTTATTTTTCATCATCTTATTTGATTTTTAAGGAATCTTTTCCTGAATGAAGGAGAGCGGTTTGGTGCATCCGAATAGATTGGCTGTTTATGATCGAATTCTTATTGTCCTGATTTACATTTTTGTTGGTTTTGCATTAATCTCGATTGCCGGAACGCAAAATACATTGGGCCTGATTGTTCTGGTCTGGATTGTAAAGATGATCCGTGCCAAAAAATGGCTGATCGGAAAAACGCCGCTCGATCTAGCTTTTCTTTTCTTTTTCATTGCCTGTTGTATCTCCACTGTTTTTTCTGTCAAACCGCTGGAAAGTTTCATCCACCTGAAAAATGTGCTTTTAATTTTTGTAGTTTATATGATTGCTTCCAATGTTCACAGGGAACAACAGGTTGTGACCGCAGGGGACATTATGGTATTCTTATCCGCTGTGCTGGGAATCCTGGCTCTGCTGACCACGGATCTGATGGGGGGGCAGCGTGTTCGGGCGCTTCAAGGGACGACCATGACCTGGGGATCGATGTCCACGATTTTTATCCTGATTACGCTCAGTCTTTTTCTGTTCGGTAAAAAGGACAAAAAACGCTGGTTCTATCTCGCTGCTTTTCTTGTCCAATTGATCAGTCTGATTTTTTCCTATGTCCGCGGATCATGGTTGGGATTTCTTGCCGGTGTATTCGTTCTGGCATTTATGAAGAGCAAGAAATTGCTCATTGGTGGTGTGGTTCTTATTGTGATTGTTTTTCTGTTGGCTCCTGCATCGATCAAGCATCGTATTCTCAGTGTGACAGATCTCTCCGTGCATTCTACCCAGGTGCGCTTGACACAATGGACCAATGCGATCAAAATATTCAAGGATTATCCCATTGTTGGTCTGGGCTGGATCGATTTGAATGAGATCCACCGGGCATATGCCCCACCTGGCGCGGATCTGAATGATTATGCCTATCGGATCGGGCACTTTCACAACAACCTCGTCATGTTTCTCGTCTATTTTGGTGCCATTGGTTTCTTAGCCGGGATCTATATGGTTTTTAAATTGATCCAAACTGAATACCGCATTTATCGAGGTATTTCGGAAAATAAGCCCTATCTCTCTGCATGGGTGGTCGGCAGTTTGGCCGCGATGATCGGATTCTGGGTCAATGGGATGTTCGACTGGACGTTCGGTGATGCCGAACCGGTTACGCTGCTCTGGTTTACCGTGGGTCTTTCTCTGACGGTTTCCCGAATCGAAGCGAATGAATAAAAGGTGATCCGAAGTGGGTTTTGTCAAAATATTCTCACTCAGTCTTTTTTCCCAGGCATTTGTTTTACTTGCCGGTTTTGTGAACAGCATTATCATTACGCGTCAACTCAATTTAGACGGGCGCGGGCAATATGCGCTGACCATGGGAATCATCACCATTTTAAGCCTGATTTTCGGGGATGGATTGTACCGTTCCAATACCTACATGATCAGTCTGAACAGGAAGAGTCTGTCCCGTCTGATCAGTAACAGCATCGTGGCAGTCGGCATTTTCGGTTTGATCCTGTTAGCAATCTCGATTTTTATCAAAGGCCCAATGCTGAAGAAGGTGTTGCCCGGTGTCGATTTTTCACTGGTTCTCATTGCTGTCATCAGCGTAGTTCCTGTCATTTTTGTGCGCAGTTTCACCGGTCTTTTTCTCGGACTTCAGCATTACAAATTTTTTAACGCGCTCGTGGTTTTGCCCATCATGTTGTACAGTCTGCTCAATGTGACTCTTTTCTGGCATTCTGGGTTTACACCCTATCATATTCTTATGAATTATCTGATCGCCATGGTGGTTTTTACGGCGGCTTCCTTTTTTACCATTGTTCGCTTTGAACCTTTTCGTTTTCAAGCGGACTGGAATCTCGGAAAGAAGAGCATGTCAGCCGGATTGAAGTCGGTCGCATCGAACATTTCTCTTTTTCTGCTGTTCCGTGTGGATATTTTTTTAATCAACTTCTTTCTGGGAACGGATCAGGCCGGTCTCTATTCCATTGCCGTACTGTTGTCCGAATTGCTACAAAAGCTGGCGAATACCTCCGGTACTGTGATTTTTCCGAAGATTGCAGGTGAAAGGAAAATTGAAAAAGGAAGGCGATTGTCGTTCCGAGTAGTTCTGTTTGTCCTTGTTGTCGGAATTGGTTTTGCCGGAGTTTTATATCTTTTTGGGGAGAAAATCATTGTTCTTCTATATACGGAACGATTTGCGCCGGCGGCCCGACCTCTGTACTGGCTTTTGCCGGGAACAGTAATTATGGCCATGGGGAAGATTTTTCTTTTTTCTCTTTGGGGACGCGGTTTTCCAAAAATTACACTGATCGTGCCTCTGTTCGCATTCTTTCTGAATATTATTCTGAATCTTCTGCTCATTCCCAGATTGGGACTGGCCGGCGCGGCGATCAGCACCTCGCTTTCCTATATTGTTTTCGGATTAAGTTTGGGGATCTATTTTTTGTTTCATGATGAAGGAGGAACTGGAAAAGCCATCTCGGAAATAGAAGAATTTGGAGCGGTGAATTAAAAAGTTTACAGTTTTTAGTTTCGAGTTCAAAGTTTCAAGTTACGATAACCATTTGATTTTAGCATACAGATTGAGAAGAGTGTTTTGTTTTTGTTCCCAGTTGAATCGGGATAAAAAAAGTTTTCGGCCGGCATCGCCCATCGATTTCCTTAAACGGGGATGACGCGTCAGGTTTTCCATTGCACGCGCAATGGCTTTCGGGTCAGAGCAGTCCACGGCCATTCCAACGGGAAAAGATCCGATAGTCTGCACATAATTCGGAAGATTGTTGTAAATGATGGGTGTGGCCGTTGCCAGAAATTCGTAGATTTTGCTCGGTACGCCGAAGCGGTGGTTTTCAAAATTCAGATATGGAACGATGCCGATGGTGCAGGTATTTATGAATTTGAGGCTTTTCTGATACGGAACCCAGGGGAGGATGTCCACGCGATTGGTTTTGTCCGAATTCCTCAGGAGTGTGAGAACCGTCTCTTTCAATGTTTCGGATTCGAACCAGCCGAGGAGAACCATTCTGAAATTTGCCGGAAGATCGGCCATGACAAAGGCCTGGACGGCCGGGATGATCCCACGGATACGGGTCAGACCGCCGGCTAAAAGAACGAACGGTTTTTTCTTTTTGAAAGGCAGGATGGATTCGTAATGTTGCCGGCTGGGAAAATTTTCAATCACCGTTGTGGATTTTCCCGGATAGAGTCCGCTGATTTCGGAGGAGACGGTGATGATTTCGTCAAAACAGGGAATCGAAATTTTTTCGACCATTGAAAACGTTAGCGCCATCCCTTTTCTGAATATTTTGGGAATCCAGAACCGGTCGCGGATGGCCGCAGCACAGTTTTCGTGAACATCATAAATACAGAATTTTCCGGTCAGAATTTTCAACAGGGCCAGCACCGGGGCCAGTTCCGGGTCGTGAACATGGTATGAAATCACCTGGTGGCGCAGTCCGTAAAGTCGGATAAAGACAGCGAATGACCTGAAAATACGAATGAGACGGTTGGTTTGTTTTTTGATCGGAATGTAAACGAGTTTTTCCGGGAGTCCGTTTTTCGGCAGTTCGGATTCGGGCGTGACATAAATCACCCGATATTTTTGAAGCAATGTCTTGATCTGTTTTTCGAAGATCCGGGCATCCCAGGCATTATGGACAGATGTACAGACACAAACAGTTTGCATGGCTATTCTTAAGGTTGATTATCGTTGATCATTATTATACTAAATTTTATGCATGATTACAATGGTTTAATCCGCGGGGGTGAATTCATTTCCCGTGGTTTGTCAAGAGAAAACAGAATTCATGAATATGAATGAGAAAGAATTGTCCATTCAATTCTTGAGAGAGATCAAGCCGGAGAAGACGATTTCGGGTAGAGCCTTTACGGATTATAGTTATCTCTGTTATGTTTCTCTCTATCTCTTTGCGGCCGGGTACTGCCGAGGGAAAGTGGTTCTCGATGGCGCCAGCGGAATGGGATTCGGCAGTTTTTTATTAAGTCAGTTTGCAGATCGAACGATTGGACTTGACATTGATTCCGCCAGTCTAACTTATGCACGAAACCAATATCAAAAAGAAAATCTTTCCTTTCTTTTTTCCGATGTGACACGGACCTCGTTTCGCGACCACATTTTTGATGCAATTGTGTCGATTGAAACATTTGAGCATCTTCATCCGGAACAGGCGCTATCCTGTTTGCGGGAATTCGAACGGCTGCTCAAACCCGGAGGCCGGTTGATTATTTCGACACCCAATCGATCAGTTCATCGAAAAATTTCTCAAAACGTGGATCATATCAACGAGGTGGAAGTGAAAGATTTTTTTGATATGCTCCATACTGTTTTTCCCCGGAGTGAACCTTTTTATCAGCGTAAAGGTGTGCTGCAGTCGATGCGGGGATTTTATGGGTTGATCCGTGCCGACCGATTTAAATTTCGGAGATTCGTTCCGGGATTTATTCGGAATCAAATGAATCGACAGTTTGCACCTCAACTGCATCAAGATTATGAGAAACTTCTTCAGGATCTTCGAATCCACAAAGCATCGAATCTAGAAGAACTTCATGATGTAGTAATTCAAGTTGCTGTCTGTCAGAAAACAGAATGAAAGAAGATGATTTGAGGAAGAAACTTCTGCGTATTCTTTATATCTCCCAATATTTTCCCCCGGAGATTGGTGCCACCCAAACCCGTGCCTATGAAATGGTGCGGTATCTGACTGCAGCGGGGCATCGGGTGACGGTATTGACCGAGTTTCCCAACCATCCTCTCGGTGTGATACCATCGCAGTATCGGTATAAAATTTTTACCCGCGAAAGAATGCACGGAATCGATGTTTTGCGGACGTGGGTTTTTGCGCGTCCTGAAAAGAATTTTCTCGTCAGACTGGGGTTTTACCTAAGTTTTATGTGGATGTCTATTCTGAGGGGAGTTTTCATTCGGGAGAAATTCGATGTGGTGTATGCGACTTCTCCGCCGCTTTTTGTTGCTGTGTCCGGATTCATCATCGCTCTGGTAAAGGGCTGCCGGTTTGTTCTGGAGATCAGAGATTTATGGCCTGAATCGGCTGTTGTGCTTGGAGAATTAACCCACAAACAATTTATTGCGCTTTCGGAAAAACTCGAAATTTTTCTCTACAACAAAGCGGTTCGACTAATTGGCGTCACTCAGGGGATCTGCAATCGTTTGAAAGAAAAAGGCGTTCCGGAGACAAAACTCTCTTTCATCCCCAACGGGGTGAATGTCGATTTGTATCGTCCGGGGAAGAAGGATCGATTGTTGCTTCGCTTACTGGGAATCGATGTATCCAGTTTTGTCGTTGCGTATACCGGTCTCCACGGGCTAATGCACGGACTCGATTTTGTTCTCGAGACCGCCTGTGAGCTTCAAAGCGATTCCCAGTTGTTTTTTGTGTTTATCGGCGATGGAGTGAGAAAACAGCATTTGATTGATTTGGCCGGACAGTATCAACTCAAAAATGTGCGGTTTCTGAATGGTGTGGCGGAAAAAGAATTGCCCCGGTACATCCAGAGTTTCGACGCCGGATTGGCCACAACTAAAAAGATGGCTTTTTGTCGAGGGACATTGCCGGTGAAGATGTTCAGTTATATGGCCTGCGCCAAACCGGTGCTGCTTTGCGTCGAAGGAGAAGCGGAGAAAATTCTTCAAACCGCCGGTGGTGGTCTTTCTGTCGAGCCGGAGAACGTAGTGCAACTGAAAAAGGCCATTTTAAAATTGAAAAATAATCCGGCATTGCGAAAGCAGATGGGACAGGCGGGCCGGCGTTTTGTCGAAAAAAATTATTCAAGAAAACAAAAGGCCGTTGAATTGGAAGAACTGCTTTTAAAAATCGTTACGAAAGAATAGGACCAAATCATGCGGAATTTATTTTTTTTGATTGTTTTTTTGGAAGCGTTCGGCATCTCGGTGATTTTGATACCGGTGGTCATCAGACTCGCTCTGAAGTGGAAAGTGGTCGATCAACCAGGGGAGAGGAAGGTACATCACAAACCGAAACCGTTGCTGGGCGGGGCGGGGATTTTCTGGAGTTTCGTTCTGGTTATCGTTGGCAATCTGCTTTTGCTTCATTTCCTCGGAGATGCAGGGTGGGTACAGATCCACTTCCCCTCTCTCAGCCGCTGGAGGCCCATGCTTTCCCAGATTATGCCGAAACTTATTCTCATTCTTTCTGCCGGATTTTTGATGCATCTGTTCGGTGTTCTGGACGATCTTTTCAAGGAAAAGATGACCTATCATCCCAAGTTCATCGTTCAGATCGTGATTGCTTTTATTGTGGCACTTCTGGGAATCCGGGTCGATTTCATGCCGCATCCCGCACTCGATATTCTGGTGACGGTTTTCTGGATTGTGGGCATTACGAACAGTTTCAATCTTTTGGATAATATGGATGGTCTGACCGGCGGCGTTTCCGCGATTTGTGGTATCCTTCTGTTTTGTATCGCGCTTCTTCAGGGACAGATCTTTTTTGCTTTTATGCTTATCACACTGACCGGAGCCTGTCTCGGATTTTTGATTTATAATTTCAATCCTTCGAAGATTTTCATGGGGGACGGAGGCAGTCTTTTTTTAGGCTTCATTTTCGGTACGCTGACGATTACGGGATCGTATGTGGTTCCAACCAGCGGCTCTCTGATGCCGGTGGCCATTCCAGTACTGATTTTGTCCATTCCGCTCTACGATACGTTTTCCGTAATCTTCATTCGGTGGCGGGAAAAACGTCCGCTTTTTATCGGAGATAAAAAACATTTTTCGCATCGTCTGGTCGAACTTGGCATGAGTCACAGGAATGCGGTGTTGTTTATTTATCTGGTCTGTTTTTGCGTGGGAATCCCGGCGATACTGCTGCCTTATCTTTCGGTTGGTGCGAGCCTTCTCGTTCTGACTCAGGCCGTGATTATCTATACGCTCATTACGATTCTGATTGCCATTGGTAAACAGAATCAGACAAAAAAGAGTCCAGTATAAATTGAATTGATATAAGATGAAGTTCACCTATCCCAAATTTCTTCCCTTGGCGAATTTGCCTACGCCGATTGAGAAACTCGAACGGCTCTCCGAAATGTGGGGCGGACCGGACATCTATGTCAAAAGAGACGATTTGACAGGTTGTGCGGTTTCCGGGAACAAAATCCGCAAGCTTGCCTTTTCAGTCGCCGAGGCAGTGGAGCAGGGTGCCGATACGCTCATTACCTGCGGCGGAATTCAATCCAACCATGCCCGGGCTACGGCTGTCGTAGCTGCGAGAACGGGGATGGCATGCCGGCTGGTTCTCTGGGGGGAACCGCCGAAGTCTTCTCAGGGGAATCTTCTGCTCGACCGTCTTACCGGAGCGGACATCCAATTCATTCCATCCGATTCATTTTCCGATATGGAATCGATACTTGCCGATACGGCGCAGCAGTTACGCCAAAACGGGAAACGGCCGTACATCATTCCAGAAGGGGCTTCTAATGAGATCGGATATTTCGGATACATCCAAGCTGCCGAGGAGATCCAGCATCAGCTCAAAGAAATGCATCTGGAAATGGATGTTATCATCACTGCGGTTGGGTCCGGCGGTACACTGGGTGGACTCGTTTTAGGACAGGTTTTTTTCGGACTGGAGGCCGAACCTATCGGAATTAATGTGAATCATACGGCTTCCTATTTTCATGACCGCATTTCGGGTGTCATCGACCGGATGATTAAGAAATACGACTGGAAATTGGAACTTCCGAGGTCGTCCATTCGTCTTATTGACGGATATGTGGGGAAAGGATACGCGCTCTCCCGGCCCGAGGAATTGTCCCTGATCGCCGAAGTGGCCCGCCTCGAAGGATTGATTCTGGATCCGGTTTATACGGGCAAGGCCATGTTCGGACTGCGCAATCAAATCCAAAAGGGGAAATTCACGAAAGGACAGAAGATTCTGTTTCTCCATACCGGGGGTATTTTCGGAGTTTTTCCGAAAAATCGGGAATTAGAGGAAAATCTATCATCCGAATAATTTGTATTGTCATGATTTGTCTTGACAATAAGTGTACTGTTTTATATATTGATGCCGTTTGAAGGAGGTCTTGAGTGAATAAAATGAAGAAAAAATATCGCGGAAAATATCAGGGAGCCGGCGAAGCGCTTCCTTTCAGTTCGGAAAATTATATCATTTTCAGTGTCGGTATTTTCCTGATTATTCTCGGATACCTGTCTCTATCGAAAGGCCCGTGGAACAGTTTCTGGTCGCTAACGCTCGCGCCGGTTTTGCTTGTGATTGGATATTGCGTGGTCATTCCTCTGGCGATCCTTTATCGGAAGAAAAAGAAGGAAAACACTCAGGAAGGATAAATAATCGGGCGATTAGCTCAGTTGGTTTAGAGCGCCTGCCTTACAAGCAGGAGGTCACTGGTTCGACCCCGGTATCGCCCACGATTGTTTTTAAATGAATTAGCTCCGACAACATCGGAGCTTTTTCTGTACGTGGGTTCAAGTAACAAGTGCAACCTGTTAGTTGATAAGAAAGGGTTAATTGCT
>CAZIAH010000025.1:0-37551 GCA_964537715.1 uncultured bacterium
CAAATTCTCTTAAAAGAACTAAGAAAACGGCCGCTTATCTAGTCTAGAGCCTTTTTCAAATAGTTCAAATACTGAAGGTTCCTGCTACTTTTTAGAATCTGCTTGTCTTCATTTCCAGACAAGCCCGCACTGTCTCTGTAAGCGACTGGTTCAATCCACCTTTGCCATATCCAAGCTCTTTTCTCGAAGGTTCCGGATCGAAAAATGTGTTTCTTGTCTGAACTTTGATAAATTCAACCGGATCAAACCCCGATTCCCGATGTTTGACAGCATGAACCAATCGAATCATTCCTGTAAATAGACGAGCTATATAATCAGGAAGCGTAATCACTTTCTTCTTTATGTTGATAATACAGATCAGTCGATTTAAAAAGTCTGTCCATGAGATATTTTCATCTCCAATCAGGTACTTTTCACCTCCCTTACCTTTTTCAATCGCTCCGACGACCGCATCCGCCACATGTATGACTGCAATCATATTTGTCCCGCCACGTGTATAAAACAAAGGAGCAGGTGACCGGATATATCGGATAAGAGGGGCCCAAATAGGTGTCAGATTCGGAGCCGCCCCAAAGATATAGGGCAGTTCAAGAATCATCAATGCGAGACAGGGCAGAGCAGCTTCAAGTGTCTGCTTTTCCTGCTCTTGCCGGCTGCGGATATAGGCATGATGCAGAGACAATTGCATTTCCGGCCATATCCGATCAAAATGGGCAAAGTAGGAGCTGAGCAGGACGCCGCGTTTCACGCCGCTTTCACGAGCCAGTCTGAAAAACCGCACACATGAAGTTACATTGGCTGCATAGAAGAATGGATATGAAGGCGATTTCGGAACAGTACGGTCGTCCGCTCCGGCAGCGAAGACCACAGCCTCCTGTTTTTTCAGAAGAATTTTGAGAGATTCATCCGACATGCTGTTCAGATCAGACAGGATAACTTTAACTTCAGACGGCAGAAAGTCTTTCGCGGGCAGAGGAGGAAGAGCCAGCACAGTCACCTGATGGCCTTTTCTGATAAACGCTTTCACAGTATGATAACCGATAAAACCTGTACCGCCCACAATGAGAACGCGCATATAATTAACCCCTATAAAATTTATCCATCCTTAAAGAGAGGACGCCGTGAAGGCGATTATCGCTGAATGGATATATCAGACAACCACCCGTTCTCACTAAACCAGTAGACTGTATCCCTGATCGTTTCTTGAAATGGCCTCGGTTGATAATCCAATTCCAGTGTGGCTTTTGCATGACTGATATGCGGATTACTTTTCAGAGCTTTCAGGGAAACAGCTGTATAGAGTGGACGGATCTTTGCTAAACGGCTGTAAGCCCCTATAAAAGGTGTGCCGATCCTGGCAAGCCAGATAGGTGCTACAAACCTGGGCGAACGCTTACCTGTAAGTTGTTCCACTTCAACAGCGATTGCTTTAGCAGGAGCCCAGTGACCGGAAAGAATATATCTGGCCCCAGTTGGAGCTTTTTTTTCTGCAGATAGTGCCCCCTCGACCACATCCCGTACATCCACCCAGTCAAATCCACCCCGGACAAGAGCCGGTAACGTACGTCGGATCAGAGCAAGAATTACCTGACCGGTGTGCGACGGACGGAAATCGTATGGACCGATAATTCCGGTTGGATTGAGGATAACCGCATCCAGACCTTTTTCAATTCCTTTGAAAACTTCTCTTTCCCCGGCTGCTTTGGAGCGGTCATAAGGCGGATAATAATGTGAATCCGCATAGGGACGATTTTCATCGATTGGCGTATCCAGGGGTTCCTGACACAAAGCATGAATGGAACTGAAATGAACCAGGCGCCCCACACCGCACGCAAGACAGGCCTCAACCACATTTCGCGTTCCGAACACATTGATCTGTTCAAGCCTGGACCAGCCATTCATTAGAAGAGAAATATATCCCGCAGTGTGAAAGACAACATCAGCGCCCCGGAATGCCCTGTTCAGAGAATCATAATCCTGAACATCACAGAGGACAATTTCAGTATCCAAATCTTCCAGAGCCCGTTTATCCCTGTGGAGTGTAGCCCGGACCGGCCGGCCGAGCTTGAGCAGCATCCGTACCAAATTCCCACCGACATGTCCTGAAGCACCTGTGACAACAATCATTCGCTCACCTTATATTTATAACATAAATCAGCGACATACTTAGGAAGTACATTCAAAATCAGATCAATACTCACTCTTTCCCAACGCAAATGCCACTGCGGCGCGGGCGTGAATCAGCGTGGTATTAAAAAGCGGGAAATCGATATCCTCCTCTTTGATCAAAAGGGGAATTTCGGTACAACCTAAGACAATTCCCTGTGCTCCCTGATCTTGAAGGCCACGGATGATTTTCAGGAATCTTTCTTTGGTTTCTTTTTTAAAAACTTCCTTGAGCAGTTCATTCGTGATGGATTGATCGATAAACTCCCTGTCATCGGTTTCGGGAACGAGCGTTTCAATTCCCTCGAACTGCAGTTTGACTTTATAGAAGTCCTTTTCCATGGTTTCCTTGGAACCGAGCAATCCTACTTTGGACAGTCTTTGTTTCCTGATTTGTCTGGCCGTAGCCGTGGCAATGTGAATAATCGGAACCGTAATCTCTTTTTCCAGCCGGCCCGCAAACTGATGCATGGTATTGGCGCAGATGAGAATGCAGTCCACTCCGATACGCGTCAGTTTCCGAGAAGCATCCAGAATTAGCGCATAAATTCCGTCACTGTCGCCCCGTTGAGTGCACTCGAAAATCTCTCCATAATTCATCGAATAAAGGATACATCTGGCAAAATCGAGCCCGCCCAGAGATTGATTGACTTCTTGATTGATGATGCGGTAGTAATCGGCACTCGAAACCCAGCCCGTGCCTCCGACCAGTCCAATCGTTTTCATGGTTTCGTCCTTCTGTTGGATATTGTAAATATAACTTTTGGATAAGGGAATAATATTTTATAAATAAGAAACCGCTCTGACAAAATCAAGCGGTTTTTTAACAGTTAACTGACAACAGGAATTCTACATTCTTTCAATATGCCCCTGACAGTCTTTGTCCACATCAAAAGTGCGGACCTGATAATCACAACCGATATTTGCCAGTGTTTTCACGGCTGCACGGAAACAGCCGATGCGCGCGCACGTCAGGTCCCGGATGGTGAATCCTTGGTCAATCAGTGCGCGGCAGCTTTTAAGATACTTGCAATTGTGAACGGTAATCTCCAGATGAAAGGGATTGATCTCCTCGATATTGAAATCACTCGCGTCCTCGAAAAGACCGCCGATCAACCCGATCTGGATATACTGTTCGACCGCAGACTGGATGGATTTGGCTTTCTCGATCTGTACTCCGTAATCATCCCCGAGACGGCGTAAAAAATGATCGACCGAATGTTCGTACGCCCGTTCGCAAAATGCTTTCGGACGCGTGCCGTGAAAATCCCTTGCCGTTTCTTCCAGCGCGCTCAGCCAGCTCAAGGCCACTTCCCAGCTTGCCTGGGTTTTGTCGATTTTAAACACTTCTCGTTCCTTTCGGCAATCTTGAACGCATCGATTTGGACGTGTTGATCAGTCCCATTTTTTCCAGTTCCTGTTTGATCATTTTTTCGGGAACCACCCTGTCGATCTGCTGATTGAATTTCCTCGTCAGTAGCCCGAGCGAACCATCGGGTTGTTTGGCCCAGAGCAGCACGAGTTTTCGTTTCTCATCCGGACTCAGCGAGGAGACTACAGGTGTCACGGTTTTTTCCGGAACCACTGTTTCGGTTTCGACCGGTCCGGATTCAAGTATCTTTCTGGTGTCCCGCGCAATGGCCAGTTCCTCGTTGGTTGGAATGACCAAAACCTTGACACTTCCCGTGCTGATATCCAGTGCGTTCTTTTTATTTTTTCTGGGATCGATTTTGATATCGAATCGATCCAGATTGGACAGTACAACGGCCCGAACCTCGAAGGAATTTTCTCCAACGCCTCCGGTAAAAACAATGGCGTCGACTCCTCCGAGTACGATCATATAACTCCCGATAAACTTCTTAATCGTATGACAGTATACCTCCAGTGCAAGCCTGTGCTGTTCGCTGCCCCGTTCCGCTTCTGCCTGAATTTCACGCATGTCATTGGTCGTTTCACTCAGTCCCAGCATACCGCTGTTTTTATTCATGATCGAATCGATCTGCTTTGTCGTCAAATGCTCGTGATCCATAATGTAGGGAACCAGCGCGGGATCCACATTGCCGCAGCGTGTTCCCATGACCAGTCCTTCCAAAGGCGTAAATCCCATCGAAGTGTCCACCGATTTACCCCCCTCGATGGCCGTAATGCTGGCGCCGTTTCCCAGGTGACAGGTAATGAGCTTCAGGGATTCCAGAGGACGATTGAGCAGTTCGGCGGCTTTCCTCGAAACATACCGGTGCGAGGTTCCGTGAAACCCGTACCGCCGAATCCCCAGTTTTCTGTAAAGCGCATAAGGCAGTCCGTAAAGATAGGCTTTGGGAGGAATGGTCTGATGAAACGCCGTATCGAAAACCGCCACCTGCGGAATATTCCCCAAAATTTTTTCACACGCCTCAATTCCTTTTAAATTGTGCGGATTGTGAAGCGGTGCGAATTGAATGCATTCACGGATGGCGGATTTGACCTGTTCGGTGATTAACACCGATTCGGAAAACTTTTCGCCTCCGTGTACCACCCGATGACCAATGCCTTTGATCTCATCCTTGCTTTGAATAACGCCGTGCTGCGGATGCAGCAGCATGGAAAGCACGATCTCAATCGCTGTTTCCTGATTGAGCACCTCGCGGATTTCCCGAATTTTGTTTTTGTCTTTGGGTTCGTAAACAATGACCGCATCGCTGGAACCGATCTTCGAAACACTCCCTTTCGCCAGAACCAACTCATTTTTCATTTGAATCAATTGAAACTTGACAGAAGAACTCCCGCAATTCAATACCAAAGTTTTCATGACTGCTGATATTCTCCCATATTATTTATCTCATTGAATGACCTGTATCAATTAAAAAACCCAATTCAAACTGTCTTTGAATTGGGACCAGTGCTCTATCGTGAGATTAAACAATTCACCTGTAAAAATGTGATAAGAACGTCCGATTGGGTTTCTGCTTTTTCGAAATGTGCAAATAGAGCCATATGCTTTAATTGAGTAATCACTTACAAAAAAACTGAATTCCTATTTATAAATTCAACTTTTACCAATCGATGTTCAATCTAACAATAAATCATAAAAAATACAAGTCGATTTTACAGAACCTAAATATCATAAAATTAATTGAAATCCAGACACAATTTCATTATATTGATAAAAATATAATGCCATTCCTGCAGCTTTGATTTGCACTGTTCAGTCGCTATTTTACATACTTATTATTGGAACACGATCACCAAGAGAAACAATAGATGAAGAATAATAAAGAAAAAAATAATTTTGACGCTGTTAAGCTGATGAGAGAAATACGAGACAAATTGTCATCTGAATATATTCGACATCCGGATAAAGAAGAAAAAGACTTATCAAAAATACGAAAGAAATACAACATAAAAAATAAAAGTAAAATAGCGTCATAAAATTCAATAACTAAGAATATTGAAAACAATTGCATGTAAGTTGACCTATATCTCCGACCGATCAGTATATCCATCCTGGTGTAAAATTCAACGAACAGGATTTATTAAATGAAATTTAAAACATGGCAGTGGCTTCTTATTCTTTCAAGTTTCGTTTTAAACCTGTCCACTCAGGCAAAAGAGAATGGGACCCTGCTCGAAAAAAATTTCTCCCAAAAAATATGCAATGACATTTCTTTACGGTATCTCATTTATCTGCCCGCAGGCTATAACGATTCACAGGAAAAATGGCCGCTGCTGCTCTATCTGCACGGCGGCATGGGCCGGGGAAACGATTTCAAAAAACTGTACTGGTATCCCCTACCCAAAATGATTCTCGAGAAAAAACACGATCTGCCATTCATTGTCGTCATCCCCCAGTGCCCAGAAGGAAAAATGTGGTCGAATATGGAATTGATCGAAGTCGCTGAACTGTTAAAAAATACGACGGAATCATACAGAGTGGACAGTTCAAGAATCTATGCGGCCGGATACAGCATGGGGGGAAACGGTGTGCTGGCTTTGGCATACTATGTCCCTGATATCTTCGCTGCGATTGCACCGATGTCGGGCTATTATACGACCTGGTGGGCCTCCAAAATCAAAAACATCCCGTGCTGGTTTTTTCATGGCGTCAAGGATGATCACAATTCTATCCGTGAATCCGATGAAATGGTGGATGCTTTGAAAAAAGAAGGAGCAGAAGTCAGGTATTCACGTAAAAATGAAGGAATCCACTCACCACCTTCGGAAAGCGAACATCTCGAATTGTTTGAGTGGTTTTTAAAACATAAAAAAGGGAATTTATATGAAAATAAAAAAAATTGAACAAAAAGGATTAACAGAAATTAAAGAGATTTTAAAAAGTGTAAATGCTTCATGGTTATCAGGAAAGCTGGATAATCTAAATAAGTATTTTCATGAGAACATGATCATTGTTTCACCCGATATAAAAATTTTAGCATCAGGAAAAGAAAATTGTATTCAAAGCTATATTGATTTTTTAAATCGTGCGACAATTATTGATTATAGCGACAAGGATCCTGAAGTTCATGTATTTGGAAATACGGGAATAGCATTTTATGCATATCATATTTTCTGGAAAATAGACGAAAAAACTTTTAGAGAAAACGGGGAAGAATTATATGTATTTAATCGTAATAACGATAAATGGTCGATCGTCATGAGAAAATTAATGCCAAAGAAGTAGATATTCCTGTGACACATGATTCACGATAGATGTAAAATGATTTGCATGATAATCGTATATAAAGAAGAATTGGAGTAAGTCGAGATAGTAATCAGGGAAAAAATCACTATCTGATCGTACGTTGGATTCTTGATCGAATATAAAAATGGTTGGTTATAAACCCGTTTTGCAAGTTATGAAATATTTCGTTTGTTCATTATTGATTTATTTGCATCCGATAATATCTGTCGGTCAAATCAATTTTAGCAGTCCGGAAGTACTATCCACATCTTTTTGGCCCAGAACATCAGCCTGTATTTACCCCGTTGATTTCGACAGGGACAATGACATCGATATTTTAACTGCTTCTTATGATGGTAATATTTTTATCTATGAAAATACGGATGATGGCGAATTCCTGATTAAAGAAATCAGGACAACTCCACCCGAATCGATGTCAGTATATGCATCGGATCTGGATGGTGACGGAGATATCGATATTGTCGCCGCAGTAATGGATGGAATCGTCTGGTTTGAAAATATTGCGAATGAATACGGTGGTGAAAAATTGATCACATCTTCCGTACATCATCCCAATTCTGTATTTGCAGTGGATCTGGACGGCGATAATGACATGGATGTTCTTTCGGGTGATGCTAATGATTTAGCCTGGTATGAAAATACCAATGGCACCGGATCATTCAGTAACAAGAAAATTATTTCTAACTCGGTCAATGCAATTATGTACATCTATGCAGCTGATTTGGACAATGACAACGATAATGACGTTTTATCGGCTTCAACAGGCGACAATAAAATTGCCTGGTATGAAAATATGGACGGAAACGGAAATTTTGGTTCTCAACAAATAATAACAAATTCGGCGAATGGCGCCTGGTCTCTGTATGTGTCTGATCTGGATAATGACGGTGATGTAGATGTGTTGTCGGCTTCAACGGCTGATAACAGAATTTCGTGGTATGAGAATTTGGATGGAGAAGGCATTTTTAGTACAGAGAAATTAATTTCAAGTTCTGTATTCGGTGCAAGATCAGTATATTCTGCGGATATCGATAACGATGGAGATATGGATGTACTTTCTGCATCGGAAAATGACGATAAAATAGCATGGTATGAAAACCTGAATGGTCAGGCTTCATTCGGGTCACAAAATGTAATCACAGTATCTGCTGACGGAGCAATGTCTGTTTGTGCAGCGGATTTTGATTCGGATGGAGACAAAGATATCTTATCATCATCAAGATTCGATCGGGAGATTACATTGTTTTATAATTTATCGATTACTTCTATCAAAGGAAACGATCTACAAACTCCATCGAATTTTTATCTTGACCAAAACTACCCCAATCCCTTTAATCCTTTAACAACAATAAAGTATAATCTACATAAACCATGTAATGTGATTCTAAAAATCTATAACCTTTCTGGTCAAGAGTTGGAAACATTGGTCGATGGATTTCAAATATCGGGTAGCCATGAAATAAGCTGGCAACCAAGAGGTTTATCAAGTGGAATATATTTTTACAGATTGAAGGCTGGTGAACACACGGAATCAAAAAAATCACTATTACAAAGATAAATTGTGTCAATTTGTATCTAGGGTCAGTTTGGATTTTTGACCCAGCATAAAAATAACAACGTACAAATTAAAAATATCTATAAATTAAGGAGATCAAATTGGAAGCCCCTATTCTCAAAGATCCAGATCAGTATCCCACGGAAGACGTCATTTTCTCATCCATTGGGAGCGCTAAAAAATTGTGGATTTCTTTTTTCGATTACATCCATCAGAACCATCCCGATTTTTCCGAAGAATGGAGATACTACAACGATGGAAAAAATTGGCTTTTGAAAGTCGTCAGGAAATCAAAAACGGTGTTCTGGCTTTCGGTAATAAAGAATGCTTTTAGAATTACTTTCTATTTTACGGACAAGTTTGAAGAAGCCATCAATCAAAGTAAAATATCCGACGAATTGAAAGAACAGTTTAAAAACGGGAAACATTATGGCAAATTGCGCGGTCTGAGTATTATATTCAGAAATCAAACGGATATTGAATATGCCAAATCCATAATCGCAATCAAGCTCATGAAATAATGTCCGCAAGTTGAATTCTTGATCCGGTACCTTTAAAAGTTATCATTGAATCTCAAGATCGTTCTGGAATTGCATACCAGAATGTAAACACAAAAGGTCTCAAAACAATGAGACCTTTTTTTGTGGGCGATATCCCGATTGAAATCGGGATGACCTACTGCTTGTAACTAGAATTAAAATTCAACATACGATCCGTATATAGAAAAAGCTCCAATGTTGTCGGAGCTATTCATTTAAAAACAATTGTGGGCGATACCGGGGTCGAACCAGTGACCTCCTGCTTGTAAGGCTTATGTTCAACTATTGAAAATATATGGACTTACACGAATTCTGTATACGTTTTCTGTATACGTTTTAAAACCAAAATTAAATAAATCGAGTTGTAAAATATAAAAATATTGAAACTTTTTTACTAACAGATGGTATATTATTTGCAAAACTTATAAATGTCGTTAAGAAAATATAACTTGACTTTTTAGTTATTATAATATATATTTTTTTAGTTTAAATGACTAAAACTCTCAATTGAGAGTGAAGGAGGACTGCTACGGCAGTCCTTTCTACTTTTGGATATCTGTTTTTATATCTTCTAAATATATAATTCTATTTGCAGTTTTTCTCAGTTCCCTATTTAATCTATCTTTATGTGTTATTATTGTAGTTTTTTTAAACTTTCCCTTTACATATTTTAACAATTTTTCGAAATCACCATCACCACTACATAAAACTAATTCTTTGTAATAGTCCAATTTGTCCAATGAAAGAATAGTTATTTCAACATCAAAATTACATTTCCTTTTATATTCACCTTTTGTATTATCATATAGACTTGAAACTGGTTTTGTTTTTACAGTATATCCCGTTCTCTTCAAAAATTTAAAAAACCTTTTTCGATTATCTTGTTCGTTTATAAAATCTACTAATTCTTTATCTGGATGCATGTCAAAAAATGCTTTTTTTGTGATAATACCACCGCAGAAAAATATCTCTAATATATTAAAATTCTTATTTAACCAATTATAAAATTTAATAAAGTCTATTTGCCATTCATATTTTAAAAAACCATAATATAAATTGCTATCATCAATTAAAACTAAGGATTTAACATTTAAGTTTTTTGAAGAACCCATAACATTATCCTAAATATTTCTTGTGTATAATAGTTGCTTACATTTCAATGTAAAATAAATATAGATTTAAACATTAATACCAATACTCGGAGGTTCTTCAATTTTCTTATGTGAATAACCCCTTGTTACTACCCTATCACTATGTCCGATAATTAACTGAATTTGCCTATCATTATATCCTTGTTCTTCTAAAATCGTTATATAAGAATGTCTTAAAGAGTGTAAATTCAATGTAGAGTATCCAGCTTCCCGAAGAAGACCAATTACTCGATGCGTTAAAGTATGTTCATGACAAATCTTAAATGGATATTCAACATCTGAATTCTTAGTAATAAAATATTTGAAATCTTCAATAACATCATTTGGAATACTCCGTGTCAATCGATGTTTATCTCTGCTTTTTATATCTATTGGCCGATAAATACCTTTTTCCAAATCTACATGATTATGTTTCATATATAATATTTCATTTCTTCTCCGGCCAGTACCGGCATAAATTCTTATAAGCCTAAAAGTATCTTCATCTGCTTTTTTCCTTACAAACTTAAGAAAATCTCTTAACTCCGTTAAAGTCAAATGTTGTTTTATCTTCCTTTTAATCTTAACCGGTTTGAACTTTTCAAAAGGATTTCGATCTATCATTTCATCCAGGTATAATCGTTGAAAAGATGCTCGGAGGGTTCTTAAACAGACATTTGGATCTAAGCCCTGTGCAAGAAAATGTTCTTTTATATCATCAATAACATTTCTCCGCATATTTAAAACTGAATAGTGTTCCCCATAAATAGCTTTTAAATGATTGAATGCATTTTTATATATCTCAATTGTTTTTCTTGACAATTCCTCAAGTCTCAATTTCCTAATGATATATTTTTCTATCCGATAAATCGAATAGTCACCCATTCTCTCAGTATCAACAATTTGCACCGTATTGATAATACGTTTAATCTGGTCTTTCGTGTATTCAGATTTTTTCTTTTTGGTACGTTTGAAAATTCGTTTCCCGTTCTCATCATAATGCCATACCCACCAAAAAGAACTATCTGGTCTATCCCATAAATACCAATGACCAATTGGTTTTTCTCTTTGTCGTCCCATCTTTTAGAATTTAATAGTTATTAATTTCCTCAAGTAAATCATCAGATGTTTTTGTTTTAGGCTTGCCCAAAGAAATTTGTTTATCATGTAAAAGCTGTTCAATCTTTTCAGGACCATATTGATCATATAACTTTTTAAATATAATCATTATTTCATCAAATGTAAAACGTGTTTCCATCTTAATAGCATTTAATTACAACTCTTTTCAAAAATGATTCTGTTTATAAAAAACACCCTCTGTACAGGTACATTTATTTTAATCATCGTACTATTTTATGATAATCTTTCTATATCAATATCTGAGCTTGGCATCTTATCGGGATTCATAAATTTTTTGTACTTCTTTTGTGCTGTTCTTGGCATCAGTCCAAAACGGTAAGGCCATAATCGGCAGCTATAGCATGTACAATATTTTATTGCTTTTGTGCTTCCACAACAGCAGTCCAGACATTTTTTTCTTATTGTTTTAATCGGTGTCAATAACTTTTTCATTTGCATGTTACCATTTATTAAGTTATATGAAGTTAATCTTATTTTCTTATTCTTTTCAATATTCTCGCAATTGTAATCTCATTTAATTTTCTTGGTTCTTCAAAATATGCTTTTAATTGTTCTTCATGAATTTGTTTCATTTTCTTATCGATATTCAATTTTTTCTTATTTTCATAACCAATCACTCTATAACTATCGGGATTCTTACATTTATACCCTGCCATTTTTGCTGCCTTAGTTGCATTTCCAAAAGCAGGTCCGGGTATCTCCCCAAGTTGTCCCATGTCCATATAGAGTTCTAAAAATTTCTTCTGTTTATCTGTTAGTTTTCTCATAAAAAGTGAAGTTTTGTCAGGTTTTGTTAAGTCTTTTCTATATTTCTTTTTTGTTTTATACGCCAGTTTTAAATGCAAAATTTCTTCTTGAGTATTGAATTAACATTTCTCTCAAATGTCAACATTTTTCAACAACCTCTATCCCTACAATCATACTATTTTTTTTAGGGTCAAGAAATTCATACTTATAAATTAATAGGCATTCTATTATTCAAATTATCGTGTCTTATTTTCTTACTTGTTTTAATAGTCTGTATTTTCATTTTAACCTATTAATACTATTGCTATTTATTCTCTATTCCACTCCTTTTTTTAGGATCAGAAAAACAATAATCGATCTTCAACTACCATATGCTCAAATATAAAGTTATATTAAGTTCTCCATGCTTATGTTGCTTGCTATAATATCCTTGTACAATATCCTAATACTGACTGTGCATTGTTAACGAACCATAAATTTGTTTATTATTCAAAAACACATCGCAAAGTTCTTGATAATATTTAATAATATTTTTTGTTTGTTGATGAAATTGAGTTTCTTCAAAAAAGGCTTTTTCCATTCTGGATATATTATCTCTAACTGTATTTTTCGAGAGAAATTCAGAAAGCAAATTTTTCACACTCTTCATATCACCAAATTCATTGATTAGTGTATATACGCCTTTATTATAAATCCATTGTTTTACAATGCTTTTTTTTGATTTATTATTCTGAATTAAGTATTCCAATTTTTGTCTTTCATCTTCAATACAGTTTGTAATTCCTTCAAAGTTGAATTTCTGGTAAAATATAATGTCTTTCATTTGTTGTATATAGATTTCTGGTAAATCCTTAAAATAACTCTGTAACCGACCAAACTTTGAATCTGAATCAATAAATCTTTTAATTGATTGTTTTGTTGTAAACCTCACTTCACCTCTTAATGAATTAATCGGAATATCTGAAATGTTATATCCTTTGTCTTGAAGTTGAATATATTTATCATAAAAAAAGACTTCCCTTTGAGTATTTTTAAAAAGAATATTCTCTTTATATTTTTCCTTTTTCACTCGTTTGCCACTTAACAAATCAAGAGTCTGCAAATAGAAAATAGGTGAATTTTTCATAATACCATTTTTGAAAATATCCATTCTACAAATATCCGCATTATAAACATTTGTAAGGATACCATTTTGGTCTAATTCTTTCTGTAATTGTTGACCAAAGAGAATCAATTGATCCTTATTGATTGGATAATAATTGGAATTATAAAACCAGCGAGGCACAGTTGTTGAAATAAAAGCACCATATCTTGTCAGATCAAATCGAAAGTGCTTTGTATTCAAATATGCCTTTTTAGCGATAATTTCAAAATCCTTGGATTTGTATAGCGTCCTTTCACCTTTTATTTCGCCTGTCGTCATATTTAGAATACCCTGTATAATTTGAATTTGATACTCCTTCTTAATCTTATAGTCATTCAATTGTATATCTAAAGTATCTATCATCTTTTATATCTACTGTACGGATCATCCGTACTTTTCTACATTGTTATACTTATGACTTTTTAAAGTTTTTATTTCATATTTCGACAATTTCATTAATTTCCCCATTTTCGATTCTCACATTTCTGATAAAAGAACAAAAAAATACCTCCATCGAAAAAATATATTTTCATCATGGAGGTAATTTAATATGTTTACTATTGAGGGAGGAAGGGATAAAATATTTTATCCTTTTTTCCCTTTTTTATATTTTAATAAAGATTTATTTTACTATTCCATAACTTTCTAATATCTTCTTTTGTAAGTTCCTTAATAGATTTCCTTTTTTCTTCAAGTAGGGGCATATAATTTCTTAAGAAATTTCTGAGAGTAGTAGAATCGACATCACTATACTTTTTTTTAAATAAATTCCAAATATCTGATAACCTGAATTTTCCTTTTCCTCTTTTTCTTGCTTCTTCCATTTTTTGACTGAAAAATTCAACCATTTCCCATGTCAACACTGATGGCCGCCCTCGTTTTTTTATTTCCTTCTTTTTCTCCTTAAAATTCTGGATGATCAACTTTGAGCCCTGTTTATCAACTGTATACTTGCCGTCTTTAATCAGATCATTTATCATTATTTCTGGAGGTTTATGAACATTAACAAAGCGATAAAACTCATTCCAGTAAAGCAAATAATCCCAGTGATAAAATATTCTATTTTTTATCTCTTTTGGTGCTTCAAAAAGGCAATTATGACCCCACAATAAAAAATACTGATAAAATCTAACCTCACCGATTTCTTCAACTACTCTGGAATAAAAATCAGGATATTCCTCATCCATAAACACAAAAGAGTAAAATAACTTAAAAAACATAACTCTAACATAAATCAAATGGCTCGACAAAACATATTTTGTTTGTATCTCATCATTTTTAAATTTCTCAACGTTATATTTACCCATTTCAATAAAAAAATCGAATATATTTTTGATATCCTTTTGTTTAAGGAAAGAGGGATTATTTCTAAGAAATATTTCACATAACTTATAATAGTAATCATTTAATAGTGGATTACCATTTGTCATTTTATTAGATTTACCAATTGCTTCATCAATTAAATTCATTTTTATTTTATCCCTACCTTTATTTTAACTCGATTAAGTTCAAAGAATTTTGGTGAACCTGGCCTACTGTTATTCTGCATATATCAATTACTATTTTTTATGGGCCAAGAAAATAATGCTTTTATAGTATCCGAAAACTCATATTTCTATGAACTGTTAACAAAAGTTAAGGTTCGTCATACTTTAACTTGTTTTTCAACTTGTTTAACAGGTCTATATACATTTTGAAAATTATTAACCTTTGGTTTTCTTAGGTTTATTATACTTTATAAAATTTAGGCTTTAATACCTTTTATTCTTTAGCAAACACTGAGTGTATAATTGACAAAGATTGAACTATTTCTAACAAAATACGTCCTATTTGATCTTAAATTGTAAAAAATGACTTAAAAAATCAATTTCTTTAAGTTCACAAAGTTTCACATTCTATGATAAAAACCGATTATAATTTCATATTTATTAGTTACTTATAAAATTTCATGTGTACCTAAATGTCAACTTTATCAACTCACTCGCATATAAACTTCTGATTTCTTCCGGTTGCACACAGAGATAATCAAGGGTTTGTCTCTGTGAACTGTGATTGAAAGCCACCATTAATTCAGGTATACCGGCTCCGAAAGTTTGGTAGGATGGGCTTAAAACCTACCTTTCTTATGAATCTAAGTTAAAATAAGTTAAACAATATTTAACAATATACGCCAATTTTGAGCTCAAATTGCAAAAATCATTTTGAGTCAATAACCTAATAAAAGTCTAACTAATTAAATAACTAATTTAGACACTTTTTAACAGTCTTTAAAAAATCCTTCATATCCATCGGCAACTGGAATACAAAACTTGCCCCGGCTTTTAAAACTCTATCTGGATAAGAAGGATCATCAGGCCAACCATACAAACCTATAACTGGTTTCTTATATGTTTGCACAAGATAAGTAACAAGCTGCAACGCTTTTTTTCCGACACGTTCTTCAGCAGGAGCATTGCCGGATTCAAACATAATATTATTCAGGACCAGAATAAAAATATCAAAATCATGTGACTTAGCAATTCTTAATATTTCACTGTCCGTGTCTTCAATTTCAAATACAAAACTATATTGATTGGAAAACTCTTCTTCAATACACCTTGTTAAGACTTTAACCAAATCATCATTGGAATTTCCGAAGAGAATACGTTTAAGTTTTTTTTCTAATAAATCCTGATTCATTTTACTCTACACTTGCACACTTTGAATCAACTGATCCAATTGAAAACAATTTTTACAATTCTCAATTCCTTCAGGTGGACTTACCATATCATATATTTCCCTAACTTGCTTAAATAAAGAGAAAAGAATATGTGTATTCAGTTCAACTTCAAGAACATGAGCAGAGAAACCCATAAGAAAACCTTCATCGAAATGTTTATTATCATCTGAAGCAGTATCCTTATCAGTCATTGGTTCCATGTAAATCAGTGCCAGACAAGATACAGGATCGATTCCTTTTTCTTTTCCAATGAGCGCATAGGAATTGAGTTGAGCTTCATACATGGGAAATAATGTATCCTGGGTACCAATATATTTAGCGGTCTTATAGTCTACAATGACATACGAATTATCAGGGCGGATAAATATGCCGTCGGCACTTCCTGTGAGAAGAATATTGTATTCTGAATTGATGATATTAAAAGTGTGATAACTTGGTGGATTAATATAGCCCTTCAATTCTCCGAGTTCACTCAGCCAAACCGGTGCAAATTTATGTTTATCAAACCACGTATGCACAATACGTTTGTTATATGCATCTATAGAACTGAAAACACCAGGGAAAATCTGGAATGGTAAATCCTTAACATGGAGCTTTATCCAGGCACATCTGGGACAGAGATCAGGTAATGCAAATGCACCAAGATTTTTAGCGGAGATTCGAATTTGTTCCATCTTACTGATTAAAATATCAAAACGTGTAGTAATTTAAGTTTCTTTCTCTTCAGAATGAACCTGATTATAGACTTCTTTTAAAAGGTGTTCACTTACCACTTCTCGAAATTTATCCTCATTCATAAACTTGGCAGTAATTTCTTCATTTTGATCCATGCGATCTATAAAAAGACTTTCTAATGCTTTCTTGAAAACATATCCAAAATTTTCCATTGTATTTGCAAGGGCTGATTGGCGCAAGTTATTGTCTGCCAGTGCATCTTCTCGAATTGAATCGAAAAATAGTTGATCACCAGGTTTGAATTCTGTACCAAATCGCTCATTAAGAATATCAATCAACTTGGATAGTTCAATTTTATCACCATGAGCAACACCAGTACCAACATCTGTAGGTGCAGAGATCGTCTCCTCCTTACCCTTTACCAAGTCAATTGATCCTTCACTTATTTTCTGTAACCGATAGTATTTAAGAGCAACTTCATCATCAAAATGGTATATTGGCCCCGGACCCCTTCTTGGAAGCTTTGTAAGTAAGAAACGGATATAAGAGTAAAGTTTTTCCAAATCCGAATCCTGAAAAGGAATGATCTGTGACATGAATGAATATAGATTTCGATAAGCAACAAGTGTCTTGCGAAATTGTTCTCTATCCTCTTCCTCAAGTTTATTGTATCTATTTACAGCCGGATCAATACAGGCATTCATTCTGGAATGAACCGATGCAGTTTGGTTTTGCTTGGGCTTATAAAAAACTTTACTGAACTCATCAACTTCAGTTTTATAGTATATTTGATAGGCATCCAGTTTTGCTTGGATTTCATAGAGCTGTTTTGCTTCTGCACGTTCTCCAACAATTGTACACTCATAATAGGGCTGAAATGAATTGAGAATTTCTGTGGTTTCATTTACAAAATCAAGTATGAAAGTATCTTCCTTTCCTGGATGTATACGATTGAGTCTTGAGAGTGTCTGTACCGCTTGTATACCAGAAAGACGTTTATCCACATACATCGTATGAAGCAATGGTTGATCAAAACCAGTCTGATATTTCTCAGCAACAAGAAGAACCTGATATTCATCTGTTCCATACTTCTCAGGAAGCTCCTTTTCCCTGATACCTTTATTCATACCCACTTCAGTATATTCAACATTTGGTGCATCAGGATCAATCACAGTTCCTGAAAAGGCGACCAATGTTTTAATGCCAGTGTAACCTTTATCCGCTATATATTTGTCAAAAGCCTGCTTGTATCTGACTGCATGTAATCGACTGGATGTTACAACCATTGCTTTTGCTCTGCCACCAATTTTATGCATGGTGAAATGACGGAAATGTTCAACCATCACCTCGGTCTTTTGAGCAATGTTGTGTGGATGTAAGCTCATGAAACGTGCAAGAGCACGGGCTGCTTTTTTCTTATCGACTTTTGGATCATCTTCTATAGATTTAATCAAACGATAATAGGTTTTATATGTAGTATAATGTTGAAGGACATCCAGAATGAATCCTTCTTCAATAGCCTGTCTCATACTATATAGATGAAAAGGACTTGGTTTCCCGTCAGGACCAGGTGTCCCAAAAACTTCCATGGTTTTGTATTTTGGTGTAGCCGTAAAAGCAAAAAAGCTGATGTTGGGCTGACGACCTCGTTTTGCCATGGTTTTAAGAATTTCTTCTTCATAATCGATCAATCCCTCTTCCGTAGCTTTTTCTTTTGCTTCTTCCTTGATAGCCGCACCAGCCAGAACACCTTTAAACTCTGTAGCCGTTTCTCCGCCCTGTGAGCTATGCGCTTCGTCAACAATCACTGCATATTGACGGTTTGGAAGATCACCGATTTTTTCTGTAACAAATGGAAATTTTTGGAGTGTTGTGATTACTATCGGAACTGCGGAGGATAAGGATTCTGCTAACTGCGTTGAATCAATATCAATCTTCTGAACCACACCTTGCTTATGCTCAAACTGATAGATAGTATTTTGTAATTGCTGATCAAGTACCACACGGTCCGTCACCACAATGATCGAGTCAAATACTTTTTCATCTTTATCGTTATAAAGACTTGCAAGACGATGCGCCAGCCAGGCAATGGAATTGGATTTACCGGATCCGGCTGAATGCTGAATCAGGTAATTGGTACCCGTTCCTTTCTCTCTCGCGCCTGCAATAAGTTTTCTTACACTATCAAGCTGGTGATATCGTGGAAAGATCATGGATTCACGTTTGATACGTTTATTTCCAAGTCTTTTTTCTTCAATCTGTAAATGGATAAAGCGGGCCAAAATATCTAACAAACTATGTCGTTCAAGTACTTCTTCCCATAAATAGGCAGTCTTGTAGCCTTTAGGATTTTCTGGATTACCCGCACCATTATCACAGCCTTTGTTAAATGGAAGAAATTGTGTGCTTCGACCTGAAAGACGTGTTGTCATATATACTTCATCTGTATCAACTGCAAAATGAACAAGTGCACGTTTTTTATATTGGAAAATCAGATCTGAATGATCACGGTCATTTTTATATTGATGAACTGCATTACGCCAAGATTGACCCGTCATAGGATTTTTAAGTTCAATAGTAACTAATGGAATACCGTTTAATGACAGAGTTACATCGAGAGTGTTACCATGTTTGGATGAATACTTAAGTTGGCGTGTAATTGTAAGAATGTTGGATTCATAGAGTTTTTGTGTATCAGGATTCATACTACTTGCAGGGGCAAAATAAGCTACACGGTAGAGTTTGCCAAAGCATTTAAAACCATGACGTAAAACAGAAAGACAGCCTTCGTGATCTGAATTCAAGGCTCGACATAGACCATCAAGTAGTGTTTCTTCTGCCTTTTCTTTCTGGATGCCAGACAGATATTCCCACTCTTTGGGCTGGGTTTGCTGGATAAAATTAATGACATCTTCGGGAAAGAGTGCTCGCTCTGGATCAAAAGATTCACGATCACCTTTTTGATAGCCCTTGGAGTCAAGCAAGTGTTGTTCTATGGCAGTTTCAAAAGCGTATTCTGTGTGTTGACGTGGCACGGATGCTCCATCATTTTATTCTGTTAATCGATTTGAAAATCGGCACGAGTCTATCCCGCAACCAAAAGACAACTGTCGCAAAGTCTTGAGTGAACGCATTCAACTGATGCCGTTTCAGAAACTGCCGCCATAGTTTTTGTTTACCCGTATCCTGTGCAAATTCATCCGAAAATCCTAAAGGTATATGGGTCGGAATATCGGTTTCCCTTCGCCGGAATGTCGCGGTAATTGCACGAGCCAATTGTTTTGAATTTAATTGAAACTGATCGAGTATCATAAACAAATCATAATAATCTTTCATCCGACTGTTAGCTATACCCAAATTGACGATGGCATGCAATTTTTCGGCAATCACTGTTTCTGGAGGATAAGCCCGCAAATGAGCTATCGGAAAATCCAACAATCCGGGGTAATTTATCATTTGTGCTTCAGGTTCCACTATATCCCCGAATCCCAGATCGATTTGAATGGGAATTTCCGCCTTTTCAATAAATGCTTTTAAAATGATTCGGAATCCATTGTATACATCCTGTTCACGTATTTCATTGATCCGAATACTGGTTTCATCAAAAATAAGGCCATCGTTTACAACGGGCTGTTTGATAATAGATGTGATTATAGTATTTAATGTCGACGGATCATCCACGCCAGCAGCCAGCAGATCCAAATCGCGTGTCTCACGAAACGGCGCTCCGGACCAGGTAATAAACAGCATGGCGCCTTTCAAGATAAATTTATCTGCATACGGAGATACGGAAAGCCTGTATAGCAATCGTTCAATCGCATAACGAATCAACAGTCTTTGATAATTGGTTCCTGTTTTACGACTGATATCCAGCAGTCGTTGTCGGACTGATGCCTCTATATTTTTAAGAGTCTTTCGACTCATGCTGTGGCTTCCAGATATGGTCTGATGATACGGGTGACACGATTGATTTTTGCATAATGCCAGATCTCATCCCGTGTACATTTTCTATCTTCCAGACCTTCTTTGAGTGCTTCAAGAGCCACATCGAGCCCGATTTTATTCCGGAATTTAAAACAATCCGCAATCGTTTTTGAAGGATTGGTTACATTGATTTGAACATTGTCCACATAATGAGTATCAATGCCTTCGGCCATGGCTGATTTGGAAAAATAAACTACACGTAGGCGCGGGTGCTCCAGTCTGGGTACACGATTTCTCCGATTCAACGCAATCCATACTTCATTAGGCAGCTGAGTAGTGATCTCATGAAAAAGCAGTGCTGAGAGTAGACAGATTACACCTTTTGGCGCTTTTGCAGATGCTAAAGCCAGATCATGAAAGGTTGAAACTTCTGCATCAGACAATCTGTACAATCCACGGCCCACTTTTTCAAGCACGCCTTCATCACACAGCCGCCGAAGGGTTTCATGATGCAGCCCGGCATCGAGTACATCCTGCGTTCTGAGGAAACTTTTTTCTCTTGCAAGGTCTATGATTTTTTGTCTTTGTGTGTCCATGTGCATAAATGTACACAATTATTTATAAATGTCAACACTTTTGCACATTATTATTCCTCACGAACATCGATCTTGCCTGTTACTGCGGCAGAGATCAGAGCTGTACGGTATTCTATTAAGTGTTTGATGGATTGTTGTATCTTCTCAATCAGGGCATCAATTCGTGCGGTCTCGTGATCAAGGAAGGATGAGATAATAACTTGTTCTTGTGGTGGCGGAAAAACTGATACTATTTGTCTTAAATGTGTTGGTCCATAATGTTGTATTGCAGTTCCAGCCTTGAACAACTCAATCTGATAAATGTAAGTACTGCTAACAACAAGATATTTAATGAAAGATTTGATCGTATGTTCACCCTTTGGCTGCAAACGAATGATACCAGTATATGGGACAGAACCAATAGATTCCTTACCAACCTCTGAGACAATACCTGTTGTTGCACTACAACTAATCAGTAGATCGCCCTCATTAAGTTTAAAATGATTCCATTTTGAATTAACTTTATTTTCATCAAGGTAGTTACATCCATTTAAAGTCACAAAAGTTGAGGTAAGATTTCCAATCCGAAGTAATGGAACACCTTCTTCATAGAAATCATCAGCCATGATACCAGGACCCTCTTGGAATTTGATTGCGAATTTAAATAGCTTCTTTACCCAATGCTCCGGGATCTCACCCAACCACTCAACACCGGAATCTTTCATCTTCACATTGGGGTCAAGGCCCCTGGTTACTGCATGGCTGATCAAAGCAGCGCGTTTTTCCTTAAGAAGCACAATTTGCTGTTCTTTCTTATCGATCAGTGCATCAATTCGAGCAGTCTCACGGTCGAGGAAAGAGGCTATTGATTTCTGATCGCTTTTAAGTGGGATTGGTAGCTCAAGACTGCAGAAATCTTCATATCTTATCGTTTTTCCTTCTCTTATTCCAGTGGTAATAGCTTGTATTCGAGAAATAAATTCAAAATTCTTAAGATAGTAGCGATAATATAAGTGGTCAAGATTTTTTTTAGGAATCATAATAATATATGCACCACTTATAATACCTCTATGAGCTGAATATTCAATCCCTCCTTCAAAGCTTCTTAAGCTTATAACAAAGTCACCCTCTTTAACAAGTTTAAAATTCTCAAAACCCTTCGTTGCTGTCATAACCTGTCGAGAAAGTTCTTGTTCAAGGAAATCTTGAGGTACTACCCCATATTTTTGGCTTGCTGATAATAACTGTTCATTAGGATAACCTTTTTCCGATCGATTTTTAAATAGATATTTTGCTCGCTTTGAATTCCAGTTACTTGGTAACAATTCAGAGGGATATCTCGGATCATTCATTCTGTGACCTCATTAAGCATATTCGCGATATCCTTTTCAATCTTCTTCAAATCAGCTTCAATCTCTTCCAACGGCCTGGGCGGTATGTACTTATAGAAGTACCTATTGAAATTTATCTCATATCCGATTTTGGTTTTTGATTCATCAATCCAAGCATCCGGCACATGAGGCAGGACCTCGCTTTTCATGTATTCGTCCACATCATCCTTGAGCGGCACATTCTCATAATCCCGCAACTCCGGATCTGGTTCGGGATTGCCCTTGCTGTCTGTGCAGACATCAGCTTCGTCATCCCGCTCTGAAAGCGCCATGAGAATGGTCTTGAAAAGAGGCGCTGATATTTTGAGATCCGATTCCTTGAATACTTTTTTCAGGAGATCGGAGAAGGTTTCACGGTTTTTAATCGTACCATTCGAGAATATTTCCAAAGCGGAAAGAATCGATTGTTGAAACACTTTGCCCTGTTCAATCTCTGTTTCAGCTGCTTTGGTGTCCTTGCGCTTTTTACTGGTGGCCAAATTCATGAATGCTTTGGTTTCTTTGAGACGATTCAACCGTTCTTCATTGACCCAAAAATTGAGCCGGAGTGGGCGCTCGACAGTGATTCGCCGGTATCCGAAATCTTCGTTATCGAAGACCCGCACGTGCTCGGAGTGTTTATAATCGCCGTAAAGCCGGGTGATGTCCTCACGCTGGTCCTCACAGATTTCATTGCGCTTGTTGCCGAGTGATTTGCGCATCTTCTTGAAAAAAGTCGTGCCGTCCAGCAGCTGAATCTTGCCTCTGCGTGAAGGGCTTTTCCGGTTGGTTACAATCCAGAGATATGTGAAGATGCCCGTGTTGTAGAAGAGCTGGTCGGGCATTGCTACAATGGCTTCAAGCCAGTCATGTTCAATAATCCAGCGTCGGATCTCGCTTTCTCCGGAACCTGCAGAGCCCGTAAACAGAGGAGAACCGTTAAACACAATTGCCAGTCGTGTGCCGCCCTCTTTCGGGTCCTTCATTTTGCTGATCATGTGCTGCAGGAAAAGAAGCGAGCCGTCATTAATGCGCGGCAGACCTGCACCGAAACGACCGCCGAAGCCCTGTTCTTCAGCCTCACGTCTGATGATTTCTTCCTCTGGTTTCCACTCCACACCAAAAGGAGGATTAGCCAGCATATAATCAAACTGCTTGCCGTAGAAATGATCATCTGTGAAACTGTCTCCAAACGCGATATGCTCAATGTCCTGACCCTTGATCATCATATCAGAACCACAGATCGCATAGGCCTGGTCATTGTAATCCTGGCCAAATACCTCAAACCGTGCATCTGGATTTAACTCACGCAAATAATCTTCAGAAACAGAAAGCATACCACCAGTACCACATGCAGGATCAAACAGAGTTTTAACAATGCCTTTGGTTGTTAAAACATCACTTTCTGTCATGAAAAGCAAATCTACCATAAGACGAATCACATCACGCGGTGTGAAGTGATCACCAGCTTCTTCATTTGATGCTTCATTGAATCTTCTGATCAGCCCTTCAAATATGTAACCCATCTCTATATTGGTAACCTTGTCAGGATGTAGATCAATATCACAGAACTTGGAAATAACAAGAAACAAACGATCATGTTTATCAAGCTTTGCAATATGTTCTTCAAATTCAAAATGATCGATAATATCACGTGCTCGTGTAGAAAAACCTTTGATGAAATTGATTAGGTTTGGAGCAATATTATTGGGATCGCCTTTGAGTTTATTGAAAGTGAAACGACTCGTATTGTAGAAAGGAACACCAGATATACGACAGAGAATGGGATCGATGTTCTTAACTTTACTTCCTGAAAGCTGCTTCTTTTTTTGAAGTACTTCTTCTTTGGTAGATTCAAGAACACAATCAAGCCGACGCAGAACCGTCAGTGGTAGCATAACATCCTTATACTGATTTGGACGGTAAGGCCCGCGGATGAGATCCGCTACAGACCATATAAAGCTGACTTTTTCACTGAAATTGTTCATTAATAAGTGGGGAGGCTATATATATTATGATATTTGCGATAATGCTCATTTAAATAAACATATCATCTCGTTAAATTATTAAATCATGCTAGTCAAGCTCCTAATTCTTTATTATCTTGTTTTGATTCAAATTTTAATTGGTAAACTTCTTCAAGGTGATTTATAATTAACTTTACTAAAATAAGTTCAGCTTCAGTTAGATGGATTGGCATCATTAAAAAATCTTCTTTCATAAGATTGCTTGGTTGTATGTCATCAAGTTTTTTCTTAAGGCTATTATATTCTTTAAGTAGATCAAACTTTTTATTATCAATTAATGCAATTATACCTTCATTCATTGTTATTTCAAATTTAGCTGTTTCAGTTGATTGCCTAAATTCATGTAATAACTTTCTAGATCGAATTCTGTTAATTACACCTTTGATAAAAAAATAAATGCTGAATCCAAAGGCAATAAAAGCAAGTAAATAAACAATTGTTAACATAAATTCCCCCAAGTACTATGATAAATTAGCAACTCTTGTTTTGATTATTTCTGATTTTGCTGCAAAACAGAAAGCAATACATAATACAATCATGCCTATAGATAATAGGGCTGTAGCCTGAATGATGGGATCTACGGAAGGAACTGGAACAAGTTTACATGAATCATCTATAATATTACAAACATTAAAAGAATATATCATAAAATTGTATTTGAGAAAACCGTAAATAAATAATATAAGAATTGGTAATGCCAGTGATAATAAATTGTAATTCTCTAAATTAGTTTTTTTTAATTCATTGAAACGAATGGAAGATTCTATTTCTCTTTTTACACCTAATACAAGCAACGCCGAAAATGGAATAAGATCTGCTGCAGAAAACACACGATAAAATGAATGTTGTAATGAAATTAATAATTTTGAAATAGGCCATATAAGAACAAGCATGCTTATTGGTATTATCACTTCAAGAATAAGCCAATATTTTAATAAATAATTCAAATCTTTTTCTAAAGAAGCTTTTCGCTCTTCAAGTGTAGCCATTTTAAAACCTCCATCAATATATCAATACTTAATTCCTATTGCATTCAATTTGCTCACTTCACAGCCCAGATCCACACGATTATCATCATACTAAATAGAATTAATCCAAACTTTCAAGAATAGATTGTTGTACCGTCTCTTTGTTTATATATTCTCAGATGACTTCAATCGAATCACTTATTAGTATAATTGAAATGATTTTATACATTTTTGTAAAAAGGATTATGAATTATATAATCAATTTTAGAAATCTTATATTTCACTTATAATAATCCAATATATGAAAAATAGTTATAAGATTTATAAATCACAATTCTATGTAAGACCTACAATTCAATTACATTTAATAAAAATATACTTCAAAGGGACAAAAATGTCAATATCGTATAAAATAATTCTGAAATAAAAACAGACAAAGTTACAATTCATTTGCATACAAACTTCTAATTTCTTCCGGTTGCACACAAAGATAATCAAGCGTCTGTCTCTGTGAACTATGATTGAAAGCCACCATCAATTCAGGAATGCCCGCCCCGAAAGTAACCCTCTGGTGAAAACCCCACGTCTTTCTTAAAGTGTGAGATCCATAATTCCCTTTCAAATTAATGGCCCTGCACCATGCCTTGACATATTTATGAATCGTAGAGGGTTTTATAGAACCTCTCTGCCCCAGGAACAGAGGATCACTGTCTTTGTATTCCCTTGAAGCCAATAAATCATTGATCGCTTTTATACATTGCTTATTCAGTGTGATCCTTCTGGATTTTCCAGTTTTTTGCTCTTTAAATTCAATTGAATCCAGAGGCTTCAGACCCCGAACCTGGCCCGCTGTGATTCTGCAAAGATCGCTTGCTCGAAGATTGGTGTTAATTCCCAGTGTGAAAAGACAGTAGTTTCTTGGATTGCCCGATAGAAGTTTTTTAATCGTTTCTATGTCTTTGATATTTTTGATCGGCTGAACTTTAATCTCGCTCCCTTCTTTGGGAGCATTGGGATTAGATCCTTTCTGGATTTTACCCGTTTTTACTGCTTTTGCTACCATAAAAATCCCCTTTAATTAAGGTTATTATCTGTCTAAGTATTGTAATTAATATACACATTATTTAGACAGTAAACAAGTGGTATTTTTAAATAAAAGAGGATTATTATGACCTAATTCATTATTATTAATTTAGTTATACCATAGAATTATCTGTCTAACTTTTATACTTATCTTAGACAGTATAATAATCTGAATTACAGATTATTTCTTACCTTGATAACGACAATAATGAGCAGTGCCGATTAAAATGTACTACAATTCAAATATTGAATAATATCATAAAGTTTAACCATTCTTAGGATCCTTCAGATTTAGGCATCTGCTCCATTATTTTGTTAGCTTGTGAAGGCTTATCGGACCACCATGTTCGAGCAAGTAATCGCTAATCTCCTCTATTCCAGGAGGACCGTCGATATTTACATGGTATTTCCCAAGTTTAAGAGTGCTATTCTTATTGTAATATAACGTAAGCGTTATATTATATTCGGCGTAACCGCAATCACAGGAGTTCATCCAATGTTGGCCTAATATTACAACAAATCGATCCACCCCATTGCCGGGGACAGCCTGAGAGATTTGTAGGCGTTGATGATCAGTTTCCTTCTCTGCATCGAGGGAGAGGTTGTAATTCCAACAGCTTGGATATATCTTTTCACAGGCTACTTGACATGGTTTGCGTGAGATTTGAATAATATCAAAGTCTATAAACTTCAAGAAACAAGCGGAGGCATCCGAATTGAGAAGCTTGATGTCGATCAATGGGAACAATCCAATGGTACCTGGCAACCATTCTTCATGGAAGGTCCTAATCGCAATAGGCTCGTTAATGATGGTTAAATTGACCAGAGTTAGTGATTTTTTACGTGGTTTTGCAAAAGACGATATGTTGCGAAGAGCAGTCGAGAATGAGGATATAGCTATCACTATTGTTCCAATCAAAATAATTCCTGCTAAAATAGGATTATTTCTTATTTTTCTTAGTACCTTATCAAGTGTTGTTTCTTTATCGTTCATTTTTGGGAATCTGCTTCAATGTACATGGCTGAAATGTATTTTTAAATTAGTGACATTGATCGTTTTGGCTAACGGCTCGAGCTCAGGGGAGCGAAACGTTTGTAAATACTTCAATTGACAAAATTCATCGTTTGCGTTTCGCTTCCCCTGCAGCGCTGTGTTAGGCATAATTTGCATTCTTTTATAGTACTTAATTGATTCCACTTATTGTTTTATAATATGACTTTCCTAACATCAACCAATTCACGTACTACTGTACCAATAATCCAATTAGTTTTTGATTTCGATGTAACAAAGTTAATTATTTCATAATCATAGTTTATAATTTTTCAGTGATCAATCCTCAGGATAAATTTTGTTTATAACGGGTATATAGTCTCTATAATTTGCCTTTCTTAATTCATTAAAATCGTTATATTTACCATTAAAATTATCGTTTTTCGGGATGGTAAACAACCTTTCCTACATTCCTTAAACAACTTGATTTGTGTGGTTAGTCTATATCCTCAGGCCGAAGGAGATAATATATATCTTCCTCCAACTTTGGTACGATCTCCTTTACGAATGGTGCGATTCCGAATCCTTTAGTAACTATTCTTTTCAAAGCTCTTTTGTCCACCTCTCCCCCGCTTATTAGAGTGTCGTAAGCTTCCTTTAACAACCTTTTACCTGCAAGGCTCATCTCTGAAAACACATTTGGATTTCCACCTTTGTATTTACTTGTATATGCTCGGATGTCATCGATGATCTGATTTTTCCTCTCTTGTGGAATATCCTTCCATTTCGTTGAAGTCATACTAAACCTACTAGCCTGCATATAGTGGGGGAAAACAGCCTTTTGGAATGGATTCGTAGGTTCTGAATATTCCATTAAAGCTTCGAATGAATCCTTATTTCTCCAAAAGGTTGATGTTTTAATTTCCAGCATGTAATCATCCCAATGCTCAAATATCTTCACACCAACATGAAAAGCCCATGTTGCTCTCTCGTACTCTGCTTCTGGCCACTGGTAATTTTTTACATTTTCACTCTCAATATATTTCACATATTTGTTTTTTAGAATTTCTAAATTCCAACCCAGTTCTTTACCTGCAGTTGTTATTTCTGATATTTCTTGCTCCTCTTGTGATTCTGAATGTTTATTTGCAGTATCTCCCAATAATCTTTGTGAGGTAGAAGGTCGCCCTCCAGATATACCTCTCTTATCAAGTTTAGATGATTTCATTTATCATAATCCCTGCTTTATAATAAAACTGACCATTAATTATAGTTTAATCTTCTTCATCAACGTCAGCTATTAAGCCGTTAAGATTTGCAGTTTTACCTGTAATAATCGTTACCTTCTCTATATCTGGATCACCTAGCTTATTCGAGTCTATTAATTTCTGTCTCCTCTGATTTTCCTCATTCATTTTTTCTTTTTCTTCAATGGCTTTTAGAACATCAACATATCGATGCAGCTTCTTAAATGCTTCCAAAGCCGATCCTGTACCAGCTTCAAGATCAAGTATAAGATTATTAGTATCAACAAGGAACCTTCTTGAATATTTTTTACGAAACAGATATTCATAGTAAAGATCAGGGTTTTCGAAACAGCAGTTTTCTTTTAGGAAGACTTTTTTTCCATTCGCATCTGCAATTGCTTTAAATTCTTTCCTTTCTTCAGGCGTCAAGCCGTCTTTTATAAAAGCATCTTTCTCAGTTTCATCAAGGCCTTCATATTCAGCCCTAATTTCGGGAACATATTCTGTCATTTCCTTTCGCTGTTTTATTGGTATTGGATCAGGAACCGTGATATAGCTCGAAGAATTTTCATCACTCATTGTTCGTATGGCAGGGTCCATAAATTCACCGGTCTCCAGATCGATATAAAAACTTTTCATTAGATGAAGCATATCGAAAAGATTGTCTTTTCGCTCTAAATCGATTTCCGCATCCGACTTAAGATAATAGATGGCGTAATTACCAGCATAACCAATTGGCCCAGCAGGATTAATAAGTTCGGTTATTGGACGCACAGTGTCCACATCTGTTACATTAGGCTCAAAATGTCCTTTGACTCCGGGTGGTAATCCAGAAACAGACCAACCCATAATTGGGATTTCTGTATCACCTTCTATGACAAATCTCCATATAGTGGGAATGCGAATATCAAGTTTCTTATATCTGAGCATTCTCTGCTCAGGATCTTCTTGAGACCAAATGGCCCTACAATAATGTAGGATATTTTCTCTAATGTGTTGTAAAAGTCTCTGTATTTTTTGGTCAAGAAGATCACGGCTTCTTTTTCTCTCCAACTCCTCTTTGTGTATTTCACGATAAGCTCTCTGTGCCTCCTGTGATAAATCAACGTTTTCCAGGGCAAGATGCTGAGCAGTACCAGCCAAACTACTTAAAAATCCCTCTGAGTTAGTCAGTGCAGTACTAATTCGTGTGAGCACATCTTCTGGCAAGGATTCCTGGGGACTATCGTTACTAATCGATGTTAACGCGTCACGAAAGGAATCATCTAGAAGTGCCTTAGCGATAATCCAATCATGTTTCTTGACCCATTCTTTTGTCACCTGATGTGGTAGAGGAATTGGTTCGGCAATAAAAACAACGCCATTAACCTCAGCAAGCCGGGTCAAGATTTCATATTGCCGTTGAAGCTTGCTAAAAACATACGTAATTGGTATCTCATCATTTGGGTTCTGAATCTCAGATGCAGTAGTAATCTCAAAAGTCGATTCGGATTCTGTGCTAACGACGATCTTGGTTTCAGTTCGTAATTTGCTTGCGGTTTTTTGCATCGTTTCAGTAAGATGAGTACTTGTTCTTTTAGATTTTTCTTCAGATTCTCCGGAACCACCGCCTCCACCACCGATTTTAAAAAAACCTATATCAAGCCCGGCTTCTGCTTCAGCATTCCACTTATTTGTTTCTGCGGCTTCTTTTACAATTTCGCTTGAATCCTTTGAAGTGTCAGAAGTCTCGGTTGTAGTCTCCACCACTTTAAGCGATTCGGCTGTCTTGGATACTTTTCTGCGTCGGAATATCTTCGTTGATACTTTCTCAACTTGCTTTGGACCCAAAGGGATTGTCTTAACTGTTTCACCGCGCTGGATACCAAGAGGGCGCCACTCCTGCCGATAGACTAATCGCAAGCCTAAATTGCATGTATGCGGAATGAATACAACGAATGGGTATTCTAGTTCCATTGAAATGGCTCTTTCAGCTTTTTCAAAGCTCTCGTGTTCCAAAAAGTAAGGCGCGTTTATTTGATATAGACGCTGGCTTTCATCCTGCCACTCTGCGAGAAGCTCTGGTAGACTGAAATCTCCACTCTTCCAACCTCTGACTAAGACTGTTGTCATATTAGAAAGTCCATCTGGAAAGATAGACCACTGGCTATGAAGTTGAAAAAGAACTTTACGTTCATCCATTGGAGTCAAGAAATAAACTTCACAAATTGTGGAGAGTGCACCAGATTCTATCAAAGCAGTTTGATAGGCATCGATGATTAATTCTATATCAGAAGCAGTATAAATATCCCATACATTACCCCAACCTTGAATGGAGGGGGTGAAATACACCAGCTGACGAATATGATAATTAGTCTGCCGAATAATGCTAAGTAATTCGGCTATCTCTAAAGATGGGTCATCCAGATTATCAAGCATTTCCAGCATGCTCTCTGATAGAAAATCTTCAGTAGCATAGGTAAAAACTTCTGGTTCTTGAATATACTCATAATATGAGAAGTCATGCCAGGCGACATTATCCAGTCGATGTTGGCTTAAACCCAAAAGATTACTAGTGGTGCCAGGTGTAATAAGGTCAGAAAGCATGTTATTTAGGCCATCTTCTTGTGTCCCTGTGTTATGTTCTGTCTTTTTATTATTGCGTTTTATAGCTTTACTTTTAAGATATAAAACATCGCCTTGATTCTTGGTAGTTTTCGATCTAAGCGATGTCGGAGTTGAAGGAATTATTATATCAAGCTTAGATCCCTCATCATCTTTAACAACACCCAAACCAACAAAAGGAAGCTTCTGTTTTTCTACAAATGCTGAATGACCAGAAAAGGCACCTACTGCGGCTGTTGCAATGTCTTTAGTCTTACCATCCTTTGTTGTGTAGTAAAGCTTCAGTCTCTCACCTTTTTCGATTCTCTGTAGTGAAATCTCCTTAACTTTTTTCTCATTTATTTCTTTGATGATTTCAGTTGGAAGATGGAGAGGAATACGCATGGGTATTTTTGCGTTTTTGAACCTTTCAACAACCTGCTTCTTTTTCAAGGTAAGGCGCTTCTTCTCGCTGATGGCTTTTTCAGGTTTCTTCAATAGCTTTCCATACTTTTTAGAAAAGAATCCTTTTTCCCCTAACCTTAGTTTAACTTTTTTTTCATACTTACGAATTGCGGCCAAAGTTGCCTTTTGATTGCTTGTCAGTGACCGAATCTGAGGCTTGGCTTGAACAGCCGCACTTTCTGTAAGCTTTGCTCCACACTTCTCACAGACTTTTAATCCCTTTTTTATTTCTTCTCCACAGTTTTGACAGTACATAATGTCCTCCTTAAAACTGTTTGATTGAATAATCTGAAATGTTGCCTAACAGTGGTTTAACAGGCGCCGAGTCAAGAGCAACCAAACTCATTGTAGTAATACTACCAAACTTAACTTGTCAGAAATCATGGCTCGCATAGGCGCCCTTGTTTAAACCTGTGTTAGGCGAATCATTGACCGTTTTTAAAAAGAGTACTGCATGAAAATCCTTTTCTTTCAAATATAATAACATTACTGTATAGTATATATATATTTAGGAAGTTTGCCTAACAAAAGTTATCCTCTTCATCCTACTCATACATACATAAATTCTAGACCTAACGATGATAATAATAATTATCAAAAAACCATGATTGGGGCATTTCTTTTTTCATGATTCTTTATACCCTATACTACCTCTTTATCTGTACAGTTTTTCTTCTCTGCCTAAAAGCCCTTATGTTCTTTTTTTGCGCGTTGATAGATTCCCTTTGTTGATACGTCGAAGCTATTGTGGCACAAATACCAGCTAAAGCGAGCGGAAAAGCTGTAACAGCCATGCACCATATCGATAAAGGGTCCTTTGTGGATATATGTATATAAATTCCAGCTACTCCGGCGCCCAGCGCAAGCAAGGTTTCTATTGCACAAACAGTCCACCAAATAGTGCTTATCTTCATTTAAATATCCGTCCTCAATTTATTTATCTTTGTTGTTCTTATATACTTTTAAAGCTAATATAGCCGTAATAGCACCTATAGGTATAAGAATGCTCGCAATCAATAAATATAATATCCCTGGTAATACCTTAGTGGTCACTTCTATTATAATACCACATATCCCTAATATACTACTAAATATTACTAACGAAAATCCCACCACTATGTATACACGGGACACAGCCACTAAGATTGTACTTTTTTTCATTAAATGGTTCCTATTCAAAAATTGATATAGCCAAAATTCACAGCTTCAACTCTTAATAAGGCCATCATATACTATTTTCGCTTTGGAACTCGATTCTTATATCACTCCAATTTATGTATATTCTAGAAATATACTAAGATATACTCATATATGTCTAAAAAAGTCTAACAGTGTACATGACCGCCCCAAAGCTGCGAGCCTACTTCGATAAATCTAACAGAAACGAGCCTGCGGGGCAACCACCTGCAAGCCAGCACTGTCGAGCTTTGGGTCCGCGTTGATGCGTTGGTTATGTCTCGACCCAATATGCAATCTCTTGAGTCTATCTAACAAGAACAAGGTAAGAGAAATCCAGCACGATGCATAATAGCAATGAGACAGCTACAGCTGCTAGAAAGCTCACAGAATAAAGTGCAAAGGAGGGCTTAGCTTTTCTCATAAGCCCTTTGTTTGTGATCGGCACTCCTCTAGTGCTGCGGTTCAGAACATTTTGGACAACTTTGCACTTGAAAATAAGAGACACTTTCTGTTACTTTAATTTAAACAGAAAGGAGTTGTCATGCCCCAGAAGAGAAGTTCTGAATCCGTTGTGAAAGAGATCCGCAGAAGAACCCGAAAACAGTACTCCTCAGAAGAAAAAATCCAAATCGTATTAGAAGGTTTAAGAGGTGAAATAAGTATCGCCGAGCTCTGTCGCAGAGAAGGTATCAATACCAATTTATATTACAGATGGAGCAAAGACTTTCTTGAAGCCGGAAAGAAACGTCTTCAAGGAGATACGGTCCGTGAAGCCAACAGTGCAGAAGTGAGCGACCTCCGACAGGAGAATGCCCAACTGAAAGAACTGGTCGCTGAAGTCAGTCTGAAAAACCGAGTACTCCAAAAAAAATTGAATGGTATGGGATAGAATTTGGTCGATATATGCGATACAGTCAATCAGAGAAAATGGAAATCATTCGTCTTGTCGAAAAATCAGTGTTATCGGTTAAAAGGACGCTTGATGAATTAGTCATCAGCCGCAGCACTTTCTACAGATGGTATAAACAATATCTGGAGCACGGTTATGACGGCTTGGCCGATCAGAAACCGACTCCCAGAAAGTTCTGGAATAGAATACCTGAAGATGTCAAAGAACATACTGTTGAAGTGGCTTTGGAATACCCTGAAAAGTCGCCCAGAGAGCTTGCCTGGTTCATTACAGACAATGAGGGCTATTTTATATCAGAATCAAGTGTTTATCGGATATTGAAATCCTATGATTTAATCACCAGCCCTGCCTATATCCTTTTATCTGCCAAGGATAAATTTGACAAACAGACAAAACGTGTCAATGAGCTGTGGCAGACTGATTTCTCTTACTTCAAGATCAAAGGCTGGGGCTGGTATTATCTATCCACAGTAATGGATGATTATTCCCGTTATATCATCGCATGGAAACTGTGTTCAACCATGTCCGCAACCGATGTAAAAGAAACCCTGGACAAGGCCGTTGAAGTCACGGGTGTTGATCGAGTCAAGGTGCGACATAAACCAAGGCTGCTTTCAGATAATGGTCCCTGTTATCTGTCCAGCGAACTGAAACAGTATCTTGACCATCGAGACATTAAGCATATTCGGGGTGCACCTTTTCATCCACAGACTCAAGGGAAGATCGAACGTTATCATCGATCAATCAAGAATGTAGTCAATCTCGAAAACTACTATTTCCCATGGGAGCTGGAAAAAGCGATTGAAGAGTTTGTCGAATACTACAACAATCACCGATATCATGAATCCTTGGAGAATCTGAAACCTGTGGATATTTTCTTCAGTCGTGACAAACAGATTCTGTCAGAAAGACAAGTTATCAAAGAACGAACCATGAAACAAAGAAAATATCAAAACAAGAAAATGTATACAATAACCAAAAAATCGTTTGAATTTGAAGAATGTGTCTCTTAATTTATCAAATCATATGTCCAACATGTTCTGAAGATTTACAACTCCAACATTTTTCAATTTTATTCCGGTGACAAATCGTATTCTGGAAAATATCCTATGACCTCGTGACATAGAATACTTTGAATTGCTTCATACGATGTTACATCTATTCTTCCACATCTTTGAAGAAAAAATTTTGTTTCAATAGGCTGATAGAATTGTATCACCGCTACCGATTTAGGATCGGGCTTAAAATTATTGAGTGTTTCTTCATAACCCCTTTGAATTGGAAACGTAATTTTGTCAGGAGTATTTGATTTTGAAAGGGGAATAATGTTAATAATCGATGCACTTGGTTTGATTAAATCAACGGAAGCAACAATTAAAACAGGACGACGATACTTAATCTTTCTTTTGTCTAAATGAAGTCGGACTTCCCTATCAGGTACAAACCATACCTCACGTGGTTTTGGAGGAAGATTTTTTAGCAGTTCATCTTTCAGGTTAGTCATACCTGGGGGCGCATAGTTTCCAAGTAAGCTAATTCCTTTGCAAATTGTTTTTGTAATTCAAAATCAACTGCTGGATATTTCTGAACATGTTCTAAGGCGCGCCGCCGCCCCTCGGTTTTTGGTGATTTATATTTCGATATTTTTATACAATCGCCTTTCAGAACATACCCCCCTGTTTTCTTTTTGTATGGGCTTGCCAAATAATTTTTCATTGGCTCCGTTTTATAAACTATTTTCTCAAGCTCATTAACAGAAAGTTGCCCAAATTTCTCAATAATTTGTTTTATTAATGAGTATATGCACTTCTCGGAGATAATTGCATTTGCCGTTTCGCTTGATTTTCTTATTAAAACTGCTTGATGTCTATGGTCATCATCAATCTCCCAAAAATTTAAATCTTTAGCATCAAATTCTACAATATTGAGCGAACTCAACCTTTTTATATGATTTTTATAATTCGGTATGACAGGACCATGAGTAATTTTTATAAAGTATTCGCCTGTGTAGCGTTTGCCAAAATTTTTTATAAAGAAATACTCAAACAGGTATGTAAGTTTATTGTAATGAAAAAGTCCAACTTGATCCATTTTGTAGACAATCGTAGCTGTTACATGATCGAGTTTGGAAAGATTTTGTAGAGAATCCTTATTCAATCTTTTAAACCTTATCTAACCCACGTCAGGTTTTACGCTTTGCAATGGTTAAAGGTTCTGCTATTAATATATATCAAAGAAAACAATGAACTTTATTTACCAAGAATTTCATTAATATATCCAGCGACAATAGCTATTTGTGAATAAGTTGAAATTTCCTCACCCACATTTTTCCCTATTCCATACAACCACATTGAACCACCCAATTCTCGGACTATTATATTCGTAAGCTCTTCTGTTGTTTTTTCTCTGTATCCAGGTTTAATTATTATGTTCTCAATTTCCTCTCTTTTCTTTTCCGGAATAAATCTCATTTCGTTCTTCCACTTATCCGCTGTTACAATTTTACCCCCTATCATTATTATATAACCCCTTTTTTCGGCTTCAATTACACCGTTAGCATATATTCGTTTCCATGATGGTGGTAGACTTTGAGGATGTTGCACAATAGAATAATCCACGGATAAGTCTCTTAAATCTTTCTTAATGTCATCCACCCCGCTCTCAATCTTGCCCAATTTCCCAAAATATCCCAGACCAAAAAGCATTATCACGGCTACTATAAATGCAGAAACTGCACCGATAAGCTGAGTAATTTCCCGAATGATTGGAAGCCACCTTATTGCTGCTCTCTCATTCTCTTCCCCTGCCATAAAGCACCTCCGGGTTATTGGAATTTTCCCTGAAGGAATTTTAAGAATCCGATCAATTTTCTCTGTTGCAATTTCCATGATAGAACCAATTTGGGACTCGCTGAATATAAAAGAGTCCTAAGATAAAAACCCAAGGTCTGGAAATTGCAATATCCATGCCGTATAAATGCAAAAGTTATGGAGGACGGATTTTACTATAACTCTTTGATATTATATAACTTATGCCCATCTTTATCCTTAATTACATTAAGAATAAATGGTCATTTCTAGATCACCTGTACATCTATGAACCACTAGGCGAAAATTTTTCCTCTTCCAATGTTGATAAAATAAAAAGCCCCACCGTAAGAAGTATTACGATTTGCTTCGGCAGCCCGGCTATCATGGTAAGCTAAGAATGTAAACCGATATTACACAGATCAAGTCAGCTGTTCGCCTCTTCCCTTTCCACGAGAAAAACAGCTTACTGTAGACCCGTGGCTTTGTGCCCCCCGGTTTTCCGGGGTTTACCCTTTCGGTATATTATTAGCAAAATTATAAACAATTTTTTCGAATAAGTCAAGGAAAAAATGGATTATTGAATTTCCTCAAAACAATCATATAATTAAACTTGAATTCTTTTGTTAAAACTGCCACCACCGTGTTAATAACATCACCAACAATTTTCATACAAAATCGGGTAGTGTTTCATATTCTTTTTACTTAGATTATCTTCCGATTGATTTATACAGTAAGTATTTAACTGTGTACAAAATTCGTGTACAGAATTCTTATAAATCCTTTAAAAACAGGAAGAATAGTTATACTGGCAGTCAAGAGGTCTTCAATTTAATTCACAAAAAACTTATAGATTTCTGTATACGATCCGTATACTGTGAATTCAAGTTCCAACTGCAACCTTGATATTAAAGAAACAATTTAAAGGA